>CAYUZM010001178.1:0-2161 GCA_964449665.1 uncultured Solibacteraceae bacterium | reverse complement strand
CGCAGTATGGGCATCTCGATGATCCATTGCCCGGCCGAGCCCTGCTGCACGGTCAACCCCGTGCCTTCGAGCGCTTTGCGCAATGCCTCTTCGGGCGAATACAGGCCCGTGATACCGGGGGAATCGATCGTTCCCGCGCGCTCGTCGGTCATCTCCACACGCAAGCCGCTTGCGTCCTGTAGCTGCCGCAGCACGTCTTGCAACGGGCCCGGGGCAATCTGGAAGCGGCGCGCCGGCTGGGCCGGAGAGCCTCCACTCGCCTTGGAAGGCGCTTGGCTGCCCGCCTGCAGGCCGTAGACCGGCGCGGCTGCTCCCCCGCCAAGGACAGTACAGGCGGCCATCGTGCCGACCGCCGCCCAGTACCGGGGACTTCCCTGGCGGAACTCATTGCTGGATATTTTCTTCTTTGCCTTGCGGCGCACCTTGATGCGGATTCTCACGGTATTCTCCCGGCTGTCGCGCTTGCCCGTAGGCAAGCGATTCTCATCTGAATGAGGCGCTGCAAACGCCATTCAGTTTCGCCGCCGGAGTCCCGCCGAAGGCTTGCTGCGATGTAGCCGCCTTGACCTACGCTATGTCCGCTGCGGTCCGGCCCATCCGGCCCGCAACTTCAATACGCAAATCACTTGCAACTACTGCATGAACGAAATCGTAGCATCCACGACCAAAAGTGTCCAGTATTATTTTTGCGGTCCCCGCGCGTCCGCTGGATGCCACCCCATCCCGCCGTGGAACTTGTTAATTCTGCGTCAATTCCTTGTGTCGCCGCGCGGCGCGGCATAGTCTTCTCAGTGGTATCCGATATGAAACCAACCTTCCTCCGATTTACCGCCGCCCTGCTCTTCGCCGCAGTCTCGGCTTCCGCCCAGACCGCGGAAACCCGCATCTTCCGGGCCGTGCTTTCCACTGCCAATGAGGTGCCGGCCATCACCGGCTATGCCGCCTCGGGCACGGCGACCATCGTTGCCCACGTGGTGCGCGACGCCTCCGGCGCGATCGTGTCCGGCACGGCCGATTTCCGCGTGAACTACCGTCTGCCCGGCGAGGCGACGATCATCGGTCTGCACATCCATTCCGGAGCGGCCGGCGTGAACGGCCCCGTGACGTTGAACACAGGACTCACCGGCGCGAACAACATCGCCGCCAATGGTGCGGGCGTCATCGAACTTCCGGCACAGGCGCTTCCCACCGCGGCGGCCTCGCTGGCCACGCTCGAAGGCATGTTCGCCGACCCGGCCAACTACTACGTCAACATGCACACCATGGTCTACCCCGGCGGTGTCATCCGCGGACAGTTGCAGCGCGCCGAATGGAATGTCGGCATCGGCATGATGTCAACGGCCAATGAAGTGCCGGCGATCTCCGGCTACAACGCGAGCGCCGTGGGCTCAGTGATGACGATCATCACGCGGCTTGCCGATGGCACGATCAACTCGGGCGAGGTGGTGTTCACGGTGAACTACGTGATGCCCGCCAAGGTGACCTTCACGGGCCTCCACATACACACCGGGGCGGCGGGCATCAACGGGCCGGTTACGCTCAACTCGGCCATGCCGCGCACCGATTCCACCGACAGCGGCACGGGCACGCTCGTCTTCCGCAACGAGATCGATGTTTCCAACCTGGCCTCGGTCTCCGCGCTCGAAGGCCAGTTCCGCAATCCGGCCGGCTACTACATCAACCTGCACACAACCGACTATCCCGGCGGCGTGGTGCGCGCGCAGATGCGCTCCACCGACGCGGCCACGCTTTCCATGAACATGCTGCCCGGCAACGAGGTGCCGCCGGTGACGGGTCTGGACGCCACCGGTCCTTCGCTGCTGCACGTGCGCACGATGCGCGACGCGGCGGGCGCGCCCGTGGCCGCCTGGATGGCCTTCGACGTGAACTACCGCTTCCCCGGCGCGATCGACTTCCAGGGCTTGCCTTTCGCGATCAGTTTGATCGTCTCGCGGCGCGCTTCGGCGGCTTGCAAATCCTCGCGCGTGATCTTACGGATACCTTCGACCGTCACCTCTTTCAGCGGCGTCGGGCGGCGCAGGACGGCGTTCGCGATGATGACGAGTTTGTTCGCCGCGTCCCAGCCATCCACGTCGAGCGTCGGATCCGCTTCCGCCATGCCGATATCCTGCGCGTGCTTCAACGCTTCTGCGTACGTCTG
>CAYUZM010001177.1:0-2162 GCA_964449665.1 uncultured Solibacteraceae bacterium | reverse complement strand
CACGGCCAGCGCGCGCTCTGGTTCATCCACCAAAGCGATCCCTCGAGCCACGCCTATCATGTCGGCGTCGCACTGCGGTTCCGCCACGCCGTCGACGCCGGCCGCATCCGCGCGGCGCTCCAGGCGTTGATCGCCCGGCATCCCTCGCTGCGCACCACGTTCTCCGAATCCGGCGGTGAACCGTCCCAAACCGTTCATCCCCAGGCCCCTCTCGACTTCGTCCACGAAAGCGCCTCACACTTGGACGAGCCCGCGCTGCGCGCCGCCATCGCCCAACGCCACCGCGCGCCATTCGACCTCACCTCCGGTCCACTCCTCCGCACGGGCGTCTATTCGCTCGCGCCTGACCATTGCGTGCTGCACGTCACCATGCATCACATCGTCTGCGATGCCCTATCGTGGTGGACCCTCCTCGCCGAGCTGCAAACCCTCTACGCCGGCCGCGAACCCGGCCCCGCCCCCGCGCCCTACTCTGCTGTCGTCGAGTGGCAGCGCACCAGGCTCGCGTCCGGCCAGGGCGACCGCTTGTGGGCCTTCTGGCAGGAACAACTCGCGGGCGGGCTGCCCGTTCTCCAATTGCCGGCCGACTTCGCCCGCCCCGCCGTGCAGACCTTCCAGGGCGCCTCGGTCACCGTTGCCATTCCCGCATGGCTCACCGCCGCGCTCCGAGAACTGGCCCGCGCCGAACACTGCACGCTCTACGCGGCGCTGCTCGCCGCATTCCACACGTTGCTCCACCGCTACACGGGACAGGAGGACCTCGTGGTCGGCTCGGCCTCCTTCGGCCGGCCCGACGGCTTCGACGGTACGGCGGGCTATTTCGTCAATCCCGTCGCCATCCGCGCGTTTCCCACTGCCTCCACGCCCTTCCGCGAGTTTCTCGCCCAGGTGCGCCTCACGGCCATCGGCGCGCTCGAACACCAACAGCTCCCCTTCCCCCTGCTCGTCCAACGATTGCAGCCTGGCCGGGACCCCAGCCGCTCGCCCGTGTTCCAAGCCGACTTCGCCCTCACCCGGCCCGCCTCGGCCTACCGGCCGGAACTGGCAGGCGAAGCCTCGGCACTGCGCGCCGAGCGCTTCGAACTGCCCGAAGAGGAAGGGCAATTCGACCTCAGCCTCCACATCACCGAAGGCGAACACGAACTGACGGCGGGCTTCAAATACAACACCGAGCTCTTCCGGCGCGACACCATCCAGCGCATGGGCGCCTGCTTCCGCGCGCTGCTTGCTTCCATCGCCGCCGCCCCGGAAACGCCACTGGGCCACCTACGCCTGCACGATTCGGCCGAACGCAGCCGCCTGCTTGCACTTGGTGCTGGGCTCGACGTCCCCTATGAAGCTCTCTGCGCGCATGAGTGGTTCGAACGGCAGGCGTCGCGCACGCCCCGCGCCCTTGCCGTTTGCGACGAACACCGCGGCTTCACCTACGGCGAATTGAATGGCCTCGCCAACGGCCTCGCCAAGCAACTGCGCGAAGCGGGCGTGCCGGACGGCGCGCGCATCGGAATCCAACTGCCGCCCTCCTGCGAGTGGGCCGTCGCGGCCATGGGTATTCTCAAAGCCGGCTGCGCCTACGTGCCGCTCGACCGGACGCTCCCACACGAGCGTCTGCGGCAGATGGCCGAAGATGCGCGGCTATGGGCCGTCGTGGCCCAGCACGGCGCATTGCCGCTGGATAGCCCGGCCGTCGATCCCCCCCCCATCCAGTCGCCGCCCGCACACCCGCGGCGTCGCTGATGCCACCGGCCGCCACCACCGGCACCCGCACCGCCCGCACGATCTGCGGCAGCAGCGCGAAGGTGCCGACCTGCGTACTCAGGTCTTCGCTCAGGAACATGCCGCGGTGCCCGCCGGCCTCCAGCCCCTGGGCGATGATCACGTCCACGCCACGGGCCTCCAGCCAGCGCGCCTCGTCCACCGTGGTTGCCGAGGACATGACTTTGGCGCCCCAGCTGCGCACGCGCGCCAGCAGGCTGTCATCGGGCAGACCGAAGTGGAAACTGACCACCGGCGGCTTGAATTCGGCCAGCAGCTCAGCCGCCGCGGCATCAAAAGGCAGGCGGCCGGGTCCCGTGGACAGGGTCGCCGGGTCGATATCGAACTCGCGGTAGTAATGGGCCAAGTTCTGCCGCCACAACGCCTCGCGCGTCGCATCCGGGGCC
>CAYUZM010001176.1:0-2163 GCA_964449665.1 uncultured Solibacteraceae bacterium | reverse complement strand
CCGAAGAGGGGCTGGGCTGCGTGACGGTTCGCGGGCCGGGGGCGTTGGCGACGCCGGGACGCAGAAGGATGTAGGCTCCGACGCCGATGGCGATGAACCACACGATGGGGTGCGGCGTGAAGGGATTGGCGGGATAGACGACGGGGCTGGCGACGGGGGCGGCGGCAAGGGTGAATGCCTCGCGCTCGACGAGGGAGTTCGCGGCGAAGCGGCCCGACTGGCGGGCCAAACGGACCTGGGCGATGTGGATGAGTTCGTGGCGCAGGATGTGGTCGCGTTCGGAGGGACCGCAGTCGCCGAGGTAGATCCGGTCGTCGAGCGTAAAGGCCGCGCTGGCAAGTTGTGCGGCGGCGAGGCGCGCGGGCTCGTCGGAGTGGATCCAGAAGGGGCGGCCCAGCAGGCCGGGGATACCGGACGCCCAGGCGCAAATCTCCGGAGAGAGCAACTCGCGGGCATCGACGCCGCGGGATTCCTGAAGAAGGGTCGAGGAACGAACGTGTACCATGGCACCGCCTCATTCCTGTAAGCGGATGGGACGGCGGAAGTCCGCCAACTATTTTGGGGCCGCGGTTGGCGGATCGTGGCCGGTGGGCGACAGTGGGCGGGTGGTGGCCGGTCAGACGCGCTCTGGGGTGATGCGTCCGGTGCGACGAAGTCCTGCGTGAGATGGCCGGTGGGCCGCAGTCATGCGTGAGGGTGCCCGTACGCCGCGCTCAGGCGAGCTCGGGCGACAGGCGGCCGGTGAGCTTGAGGGCTTCGAAGCGGTTGATGGTGCGGCTGATGCCTTCGTCGAGCGAGGTGCGGACGATGCCGGGGACGGCGGTGTGGAGCGCGGTGGCATCCATGTGGAACGAGACGGGCACCTGGGGGCCGGAGACGGTGAGCAGGCCACGCGATTCGGGGGCGAACTGTTCAATCTTGGCGACGAGTTCGTTCATCTGGATGATGTCGCCGGCGAGGTTGAAGACGTGCGCGCCTTCGATGGCGGACTGAGCGCATTTCACGAAAGTGTCGGCGACGTCTTCAACGTACTGCATATCCATGAAACCGGAGACGCGGATCTGAAATGGCTTGCCGAGGGCGGCGGCTTTCATGGCGATGGTGGGGTCGGCGGTGAGTCCGCGGTCGCGTCCGACGCCGTAGACGGTCCAGGGGCGCAGGCCGATGGAAGAGATTCCGTTGGCCTGGAAGAAGATGCGGGCGCTGCCTTCATTCGCCATTTTGAAGACGCCGTAGTGGGTGCCGGGCTTGAGGGGGTCCTCTTCGGAGAGGGGGCGCGCGCCGTAGGCGTCTTCGGGTCCCCAGACGGCGGAGGAGGAGGCATAGACGACGCGGACGGGGCGGCCGGCATCGCGGGCGGCCTGGAAGACGTTGAGGGTACCAATGACGTTGATCATGCCGCCGGCGACGGGCTGCGTCTGGCAAAAAGGCATGAGGACGGCGGCGAGGTGGATGATGTGAGTGATCTCTTTTTCACGCACCAGGCGGGCGAGCAGTTCGGTGTCTTCGATGCGTCCGGCGGCGCGTTCAAGCAGCGTGCTGGCGGCCAGTTCGGAGATGTTTTCAAGACGGTCGAGATTGGTGCCTAAATCGAGGGAAACAACGGGGATGTTCTGATCCAGGAGCTGCTTGACGACCCAAGCGCCGATACACCCCTGCGCACCTGTAACAAGGAATCGCATCCGCCCAAATTAGCATAGGTGGATTGCCGGATCGACTTGCGGGGGCGATCACCGGAGCGGTTTGCCGGCGCGAGAGGGATGGATGTGAGAGCGTGGGTACGGTAGGGAGCTACAGCCACCAACTTCGTTTGCCGCAGCTATGACAGCGGAAGCGGGCGACGCCGAGGGCTCCGAGAATCTTCACCGGAATCGTCTGACGCCGCGAGGGAGCCATGTGAGGCGAGTAGCAGCGGGGGCATACGCAGACGCCTGGAGAGGAAGAGGCGGGGCGAAGGTAGGGGGCAGATGGAACACCAATCGCCGGGAGCGGCGTAGCGACCGCAGGCGGGAGATGAGTTGCGTAATCCGACGACTCGGCCACCCGCATAGCCTCGCCCAATTGCGCCAGAGCCGGATCCGGCGTTTTCGTTGGTATGTGCGAGGTTTGGGTAATTCGCGCGGGCCCCGGTGGCGTTGCTGGCATTCCGTGTGTCCCTGCCGG
>CAYUZM010001175.1:0-2166 GCA_964449665.1 uncultured Solibacteraceae bacterium | reverse complement strand
CATGGCACCCGTCATGACCGAAATGATTCGCCAGCAAAAGACGTTCGGCTTCGTCGTCTACGAAGGCGCCGCACACGCCTTTCACAACGACACCGGCGCCAACTACAACGCCTCCGCGGCCTGTGACGCCTGGGCGCGGACGATCGCCTGGTTCGATAAGTATCTGCGGGCGTAGCGGCGCGGACTGACGGTCGCTGAGATCGGCGCATGGCCCTCATGCAATCACATGAAGAACTTTGAAGTTGCCGCTTAACCTGCCGCGCGAAAATGTACGATCAAGGACTCAAATTCGTCCAGTATTTTGTTCAAACGCTGCGCGTCACACTGTGAACACCAGACGCGCTTCTTACGCTGCAAGTAGAGGAAGGTTCGCTTAGAGCCACATCGGGCGCATCCTTCCGCGTCTCCGTTGAAGTGGTGCAACCACGGCTTATTGGTCGCCCAAAACGGAAAGCGGGCTGCTAGCTTCGCCACTTCAGACACGGGTGCTAGCGCCGGGGAAAAGTGGAGCCACTCCAGCTTTGCCAACCTATGAAGCGGCGTGAAGTCGGCTGGCCCGCGAACGACAAGGATCAATTGACGGAGTTCCGAAAGGATTCCGATGGGCGATAGATCCCCAATTACCTGCTGCGACTTCCAAATCCCACTCGATAAGCAAAGGGACGTCAACCCGGTGTGTGACGCCACGGGTTCGAGCGATGGCAGCGTGCCAAGTTCGGTCAGTTCGCAAATTCTCAAATTCGGCAATGATTGTAGGCCTTCGAGAGACGTGACAGGGTTACTCTGCCAGATCCGGACGTTCTCTATTTGAGGAAACAATCGGAGAACATGCAGATCTTGTGCGCGCAAGTGCCGAAGGCTGAGCGCGCGCAAGTTGGCGAATCCTATTTGTGCTAGCCGTTTTGCATGCTCGGGTTTCAGATTGCGAAACTCGATACTCGTGGCGTCCGAATAGTTGCCGATAACTTCCCAATCAGGCTTGAGCATTTCGACGATTGGTGACCGCGGAAAGACTGGCCACCCGGAAGTGCTCATCGTCCGTAGCCTCGCCCTCTACGCCACAATCGGCTTGATCACTTCCCCGCTCACGTCGGTCAGCCGCATCTGCCGCCCATTGAACGGATAAGTCAGGCGCTCGTGGTCCATGCCGAGTAAGTGCAGCATCGTCGCGTGGACGTCGTTGATCGACTTCTTGTCCTCTTCGGCCCGATAGCCGAACTCATCGGTGGTGCCGACGGCCGTGCCGCCCTTGATGCCGCCGCCCGCAAGCCAGATCGTAAATCCATATGGATTATGATCGCGCCCATCCATCCGCTGCGAAATCGGCATCCGTCCGAACTCGCCATGCCAGATCACCAGCGTTGAATCCAGCATCCCGCGCGACTTCAGATCCATCAACAGCCCCGCCATCGGCTTGTCCGTCTCGCCGCAGTGCTGCTCGTGGTTCGTCTTGATATCCCAGTGGGCATCCCAGGACTCCTGAAAATTGCCGCCACCGGAATAGATCTGCACGAACCGCACGCCGCGCTCCACCAGCCGCCGGGCCATCAACGCCTGCCGTCCAAAGTAGTGCGTCGGCTCCTCGCCCACGCCGTAGAGTTTCTTTGTCGCCTCGGTCTCGCGGTCGATATCCACCGCCTCCACCGCGTGCGACTGCATGCGGTAGGCCAACTCATAGGCCGCAATGCGCGCGCTCAGTTCCGTGTCGGCCGGATTGCGCGCCGCATGCTCTTGATTCAGCTTCTGAAGCAGATCGAGCCAGCGGCGCTGCCGCTCCGGCGGCAAGTCCTTCGGTGGCAGCAGATCCACAATCGGATCGCCGGTCGAGCGGAACTGCGTGCCTTGATACGCGGCCGGCATGAATCCATTGCCCCAGTTCGGCGCGCCGCCGATCGGCCCGCCGCGATGATCCGTGAACACGACATAGCCGGGAAGGTTCTCGCTTTCGCTGCCCAAACCATAGGTGATCCACGAACCCATCGAAGGGAAGCCCGCCTGAATCGAACCCGTGTTCATTTGAAACAACGCCGGGCCGTGGTCGTTGGAAATCGAAGTCAGTGAGCGGATGAACGCCAGATTGTCCACCTGCTTGGCGATGTGCGGAAATAAAGTCGACACCCAGCGCCCGGACTGGCCGTATTGTTTGAACCCCCATGGCGAGGGCAT
>CAYUZM010001174.1:0-2178 GCA_964449665.1 uncultured Solibacteraceae bacterium | reverse complement strand
GGGGGCCGGCCACCATGTCGTCCGGGGGAATGAGGCCGCCGTTCTTTTGGCTGAAGTCGGCGATGCGTTTGGCGAGGGGGCCTTTGTAGAAGTAGTCGCGAACTGCGGCGATCTTTTTGGCGCGATTGCCGCGGGTTTTCTTTTCGACCGTGATGAGCTCGCGCAGGGTGCGGGCGATGGCGGGCTGATGGAAGAGCGTGCCCGCGGCGGGCGGCTGATCCTTAATGAGGAAGTATTCGCGGGAGGTGGGCCAAAGCATGAGCATGCGCTGATTACTGTGAATGAAGCTGGTGTACTCGTCGCCGATGGGGAAGGAGTCGGCGTACTCGAGCGCGGGCGCGACGACTTGGGCGAAGGAAATGGGGCCGTGGGTTTCGGGGGCGGGCATGAGGCCGTCGAAGAGGCCGGGCGTGATGGCGGCGAGGATGCCGACGGCGGGGATGGGGCTCATGCGTTCCGCGTTTTCCCACGGCTGCGGGGGGCGCGTGTTGTAGAACTCGGGCGTGGCGAGTTTGGGGGCGATGCCGACGCCGCTGACGATGCGCGCGGGCTGGCCCTTCATCTTGATGATGAGCGGCATTTCGCCGCCGAGGCCGAAGCGGGATTGCTCGGTGATGGCGGCGGCGAGCGTGGCGGCGACACCGGCGTCGATGGCGTTGCCGCCGAGGGCAAGCATGCGGAAGCCGGCTTCGACTTCGAAATTGTTGGCCGCGCCGACCATCTCGCGGCTGCCGCGCACGGGCCAGTGCATGAGTTGTTGGGCGAACGCGGTGGAGGCGAGGGCGAGGGAGATCAGCGCGGGAAGGCAGCGGCGGGTCATATGGGAGATTGTACGCCCGCGCGATGGCGTCGGAGGAGTTCGTAGAAGACGACGCCGGCCGCGGTGGCCACGTTGAGCGAGCGCTTGACGCCGTACATCGGGATGCTCACGCGGACGTCGCTCAGCTCGAGCAGGGGCTGCGAGACGCCGTCGATTTCATTGCCGAAGAGGACGGCGAGAGGAAATTCGGGCTGCCAATCGAAGAGGTCAACCGACACCGGACCGGTTTCGATGGCGGCGATGCGATAGCCGTGCATGCGCAGGCGGGCGACGGTGGAGTAGGCGTTCCAGTGGTGCTCATAGGGCACGCGTTCATCGGCGCCGAGAGCGGTTTTGCGAATGGAGGGGTGCGGGGGCGCGGCCGTGATGCCGCAGAGGTAGAGGCGTTCGATGCCGACGGCGTCGGCGGTGCGGAAGATGGAGCCGGTGTTGTAGAGGCTGCGGACGTTATCAAGAACCGCGACGACGGGGAGGGGCAAGAGACTAGTTTAGCGGCACACGATGGTGCTGAGCACCGCCCCTCCTGCATGTGAATCGAACTTTAGGATCTATACTTTAACCGGTATTCCCACCTTCACGGCGACGGGTGTATAGAGATCAATTGACTGGTCCGGCGTCAGCAGAGAGACGACCAGAGAATATCTCGCTTTGCGATCATGCCGCCCAAGATGGTGCCGTTCACGCCACCAACCAACTACCGGATAGACGGCGACCATGTTGCACGTCGAAATGTCAGATGCAGTACCCATCCAAAAATCAGAATGAATAGACCCGAGCTTTCTCGCGTTTGCGCCTAAGGTCCAACGGTCGCTTCCAGCCCCCGAACTGATAGACTCGTCGTCTTCCGCGCGCGGCGCAGCGTTGATCCGCTTCGCGAAGTCCGCACGCGATTCACTCGCAGTGTTTACATCAAAGCGGAGGGCACGGGAGGCATATCGATATCGATCTTTCCACCCAAAGTCCAATTAGAGTTCGGAGTGTACTCCTCTGCTCAAAAAGCAGGTGCGTTACGACGGGAATGCTCCAGCGCACTTGCTTGGGGTGCAAGAGGTCCCGGGTTCAAATCCCGGCGGCCCGACCATTAACTCCGACTGGCTTTGAACCACCAAATAGAAGCGGGGCGGATAATGCCCTGCATCGCGCGGGTCGACACCTGGACGCACGTTGACCGGCGCGCAGAGGTCACAGCGATGCGGATGCCGAGATTCCGCATCCGATATAACAAAGTCGTTCGGGCCAGCCAAAAAATGAGTCTGTTCGCTGCTTTTTTCAGCCCACTCACCTCGTCATCTGCCAGGCCTTCCGCGAATACTACACTCGCCCCGACCGAGACTTCCGCCAATGTACCGGGTTCCAAC
>CAYUZM010001173.1:0-2181 GCA_964449665.1 uncultured Solibacteraceae bacterium | reverse complement strand
GCGAAGGTTTGGTGAAGCTTTCGTTGGAGCGCTGGGAATGCGACATCATTTCGTTCCGCGTAAGCGACACCGGCATCGGCATTCCGGCGGACAAGCTGGGCGTCATCTTCGAGGTGTTCACGCAGGCCGATGCGTCGACCACGCGGCGCTATGGCGGCACGGGCCTGGGGCTGGCCATCTGCCACCGGCTGGCGAAGGCCATGGGCGGAAGCATCGGCGTGAAGAGCGACGGGACCAGTGGAAGCGAATTTACGCTGCTGTTGCCGCTGCCCGCATGCGGACCGCCGGCGAAAGGCGTGGGCGAACCGAAGCAGGCCAAGCTCCCCGAAGAGTTGCACGTGCTGGTGGTGGAAGACAGCGCCATCAACCGGCTGGTGGCGGCCAGCCTGCTGAAGAACCTGGGATGCGCGGTGAGCCTGGCCTGCGACGGCGAACAGGGCGTGGCCTCGGCGCGCAAGACTGCCTACGACCTCATCCTGATGGACTGCCACATGCCGCTGGTCGACGGCTACGAGGCGACGCGCCTCATCCGCGGCTTCCCGGCCCCCCATGCGTCGACTCCGATCGTGGCGCTGACGGCGAGCGCGTTACCGGAGGACCGGCAGCGCTGCCTCGACGCGGGCATGGACGGTTACCTGGCCAAGCCGATCCGCATCGAGGAGCTGCGCGCCGTCGTGGAAAAGGTGGCCCAGGCGAACGGCAGTTTGAATATGGCGGACCGGTAGGGCCGTGGCCGAGGCGCTGACCGGGGAATCCAGACAAGCCGTACGGCAGGTCGCCTACCTGGCCTTGCAGCGTGTGGCCCAGATCGCCGCCGACCTGCTGTACGTCGCGCTCATTCCGCGGGCAATGGGGCCGGGCGTGTTCGGCCAGTTCTCGACGGTGCAGGCAATCTCGCTGTGGTTTGCCATGTTGAGCGGGCTGGGCGCGGTTTCGGTGATGACGCGCTACGTCCCGGAATTTGTGCAGCGGAGCGACATGGCGGGACTGCGGAAGCTGACCGGCTCGCTCTTCACGTTGCGGCTCGGCACGGGCCTGCTGGGCGCGGTGATCTATTTCGCATTCGTGCGCTTGTGGTTGCGCGATCTGGATCGCGTGGCGGTGGCCGTGGTGGCATTGACGGTGACGTTGCGCATCGCCTCGGGCCTGCCGTTTTCGCTGCTGCTCGGCTTGAACCAGGCGGCGCGATGGGGCGCGGGCGAGTTGTTGCGGCGCGGGCTGATGCTCCCGTTGACGGTTGCGGGCTTCGCCTGGGCGGGGTTGCGCGGCGCCTGCATCGCGCTGGCGCTGACCGAGGCGATGGTGTTGTGCCTGGGGTTGTGGTGGACGCGCGCTTACATGGACCGGCCGTCGCTGCCCTTGGACCGCGCCTTTCTCAAACCCTATCTCCAGTTCAGCGCGGTGTTCTTTACCGGCAACCTGCTGGTGATGTTCTTTCATCAGGGCGGCGCGCCGCTGGCGCGGCTGGTCACCGGCGACTATGCCGAGGCCGGCTACTACGCGGTGGCGTTCGGGGCTTATCAGGCCGGCGCCTACGTGCTGTGGAATCTGGTGAACGGGTTCGGCCCGCTGATCACGTCGCTGCGCATTCGCGGCGAGGAGGCACAGGTAAAAGTGTGGACCGAGCGGCTGCTGCGCGTGCTCGCGGTAACCGGCGTGTTGGCGGTAGGGCTGCTCTTCACCTGTTCGGGCTTGCTGGTGACGCATGCTTTGGGGCGGGGATACGCGCGCGTGGAGCCGCTGCTGCCGTTGCTGGCCTTGGCCGGGCTCGCCTCCGGGCCGGGGAGCGTGGCGCGCATGTTATCGGTGAGCTACAACCTGGGCCGCGTGTCGATCCACGGAGCCGCGGTGCAGCTGGGAAGTTTTCTGGTTCTGGGCTGCGTTCTGATTCCACGCAGCGGCAGCATGGGCGCCTGCGTGGCGGTGGCGGCGGCGACGGCCCTGTTCAGCCTCTACAGCACGTGGCGGGTGCGGGACACGGTTCGCTACTCGCTGAACACGTGGCTGGGCGCGGTGGCATTGGGAGTGGCCTGCTCACCGCTGCTTTGGGCCTGGAATGGCTCCGGGCCGGCAAGGTATGCGCTGTTCGTGGCCGTGTATACGGGCGCGGCGATGGCGCTCGGAATTGCGAGGATCTCCGAGGCGCGCTCGTTGTTGCGCGCCGTGCGGCCCGGGACGTGA
>CAYUZM010001172.1:0-2188 GCA_964449665.1 uncultured Solibacteraceae bacterium | reverse complement strand
AAATATTCCGTCAGGTTCCGCATTCCCTCCACTAACAGGTCGCGGTCGGCCGACTGCTCCTGGTAAACCGGAACCAGCCGCCGCAGTCTGGACTTGCCCACCTTGGCGCCCTCCAGCCGGATGCGGATCAGCGGCCCCGGCGTTACGCTCACCACCGGCGTGATCCGGTTTGTCCGCGGGTCGTGCCGTAATGCCGTGAGTTCCACATCGCTCAGCAACCGTTCGCGCTCGGCGTAGTAGCGCCGCATCCGCTCCGCGCCGCGCGAGGTCCGCGACTCAGTGACGTCCTTCCAGCCAAACACTCCAAGAAACGTCTTCCAGCGCGACGTGCGTGTCAACGCCGCCACTTCCGCGGGTGTCGCCCCCGAAAATTCCGGCGCGGCGTACTCGGCCCGCTTGCCGGTGGTGATCTGGAAATCGGCGTGGACCTGCTGCGTTTCTTCGTCGTAGTCGAGGACGGGATTGATCCGCACGCCGTAGAAGCCGTTGCGCTCCAGCCGCGCCCGTAGGTTCTCCGAGGCCGCCCGCACGTCCTCCAGGGCAAACGGATAGCCCAACTGCAGCTTCGTGGCGCTTACCAACTGCCCCTGGTTCGGCGGCTCCCTGACCCCGCTCACGCTTACGCGCCCCACAAACCACGACAGCTTCGTCTGAATTGTCAGCGCCGCCGCCCCGCCCACGACCGCCATATCGGCCTGCAGGTCTTCATACCGCCCTGTCGCATACAGCCGCTGCAAGGCTTCGCGCAACCGGATGCGGTCCACGGTATCGCCGGGTTTCAATTGCAGAATTTCGTCTAACTCGACTGGATGCAACGGCTGCGTTTCCGGCTCAAACCGGATCGCGGACAAAGTCTTCCCTTCCCACTCCAATGCCGCCATCGGCGAGGCAGCACCCAGCAGGGCGATCAGGAAGGCTACTGTGCTGACAGCGCATCGGCTGCTGGATCGCGCCACTATTAGCCATCATAGCGTGGGCCCGCAGCCTGACGGCCATTGCCCCCCACGCGCGAGAGAGATCCGCTCGCCCTCCAACCCCCGCCAACCGTTGCGTCAAGTCGCTATGCTGCAAAACTAGCATTGTGCTATAAAAATAGCATGATGCGAACCGCCTTCCTCCTCACGGCAGGCTTGCTGGCCGCCACTCTTTCCGTGCCGGGCGAGCAGAGAATGATTGGAATTGGAGATCGCCGCATCGCGGTCTATTGCGACGGCGCGGCAACAGGCGTCCCAACTGTAGTGCTGGTCCCGGCCGGCGGCCGCCCGGCCAAGGATTGGTCGCCTATTCAGCCCGCCATTGCCGCCTTCACGCGCGTCTGCAGCTATGACCACGCCAATGCCGGTGAGAGCGACAAAGCGCCCGTCCAACCGCAATCGCTCGATGAAGTCGTGGACGATCTGCATGCATGGCTCCAGGCATCCGGCGAAAAGGGGCCCTTCGTCCTCGTGGGGCATTCGATCTCCGGGCTCTATGTCCAGCGTTTCACCACCCAGTATCCGCGCGAATCTGCCGGGCTTGTTCTCGTTGATTCCGCTCATGAGGAGCAGGCCCTGCGTCTCCATGAACTCGACCCCCAGGGACCGCCGCCCGGTGACTTCCTCGCGCGGCTCGGTTTCTACGTGAAGTCCGGCCAGCGGCTGGAATGGCGAACCACCCTCCCGTTAATCGTCCTCGGCGCGGGTAAGCCGAAGCCCCGCAGGTCCCGCGATGGCAGCGACTCGCCAACGAACCGAATGACCGAAGAGCAGTTCCTCGCCTGGGACCGTAGCTGGCGCGAGTTTCAGCAGGACCTCGCCAGGCGCTCCCCACGCGGCGAGTTCCGAGTTGCGCAAAACAGCGGGCACTGGATCCAGCGGGATGAGCCCGAACTCGTCGTCCAGGCCATCCGCGATGTCAGCCGGACCCGTTGATAATCCATTCCCCGCGCCAGTCTCCTCCGGCCCTCGCTGCTAGCATGAAATCTGATGGCTGCTCCCGACCGCTACTCCCGCCAGGAGCGCTTCGCCCCCCTCGGCCCCGGCGGCCAGGCCCGGCTTGCCCAGTCCCGCGCGGTCATTGTCGGCTGCGGCGCCCTCGGTTCCTATCACGCCGCCGCACTCGCTCGCGCAGGCTCGGGCTACCTTCGCCTGATTGACCGCGACTACGTCGAATGGAACAACCTTCAGCGGCAATGGCTCTACGAGGAGTC
>CAYUZM010001171.1:0-2195 GCA_964449665.1 uncultured Solibacteraceae bacterium | reverse complement strand
TCGAACAGCGCTACGGCGCCAATAATCACCATCAATCCGGCCGCGCACAGGACAGCGTGCAGCGCATCGCCGTTCTGGCCTGCCGACCAGCATCGATCCATCCGGTGATCGGCCTTCAGATGCCCGATCGCGGGCTCCACCGCCTGGCGTCGCCTGAGCCAACGGCGCTGCTGATTCGTGAGCGACTTGAAACGCCCTCGGTGAATGATTTCCACGCCTGGGTTGTTCTCATCGACTCCTCGGAATCCCAGGTCGACAACGACATGCTTGGGCGTGCGGCCCACGTCTTCGAGCAAGATGTTCGTCTGCTCGAGTTGCGCCGACAGAATATGTCCGTCGTACGGATTGCCGGGGAAGGTGCGCGCGCCCACGACAAGACCACTGCGGTGAGTGACGGCGATGCTCGCCTTCACGCCGAACTCGTAGGGCTGGCGGGCCTTGCCCTTGCCGATGCACTCGACCTCGGGAGCGTGCATGGCGTAGAGTTTGTTCTTGTCCTTGGGTTGCTGAGTGCGGATCCGCTGCGCGCGCTCGATGACCGTCTTCAACCGCGCCAGCATCGGCGACTGACCCGTGATCTCGGCCAGTTTGCGGCGCACCTCGCGCAGCACGATGCCCAACACGGTGCGCTGGCGCTTAAGCACTCGGCGCAGTCGTTTGAACTGTTTGGCGTGGGCATAGCCGCCGGCTCGCCGGCGCAACTGCTTGCCTTCACGCGCCAGCGTTTGCTTGAGCTCGATGCCCGCGGCCTTCGCCGCCTTGACCACCTGGTAACGGGCCACTTCGAGCAATCGGCTGTCCGTGGGAAAGGCAATCGCCTTCTCCTGGACGGTTGTGTCGACGATCACCCGCTCGAATTCGCTGGGCCGCACGGCCTTGGTCGCCAAGGCGGTGTCGATGGTGGCCTTGAGCAGTTCCTCGACGCCAGCCTCGCCGATGGCGCCGCGAAACCGGCCGATCTGCGTGGCGTCGCAGGGCGGGCGCGGCTCGAAATACTCCTGGCCGCTGAAGAACTGAAAGTAGACGTCCTGGCCCCAGCGCTCGACGACGGACTCATCGCTCTCGTAGTAGGCGTGCTTCAGGTACAGCAGAGAAACCATCAACCGCACAGGCAGTCGCGGCCTGCCGGCCGCGCTCACGCCAGCGCCCACCGGCTGCAGCGTCGGGCCAAACAAGTCGAGTCCTTCGGCCAGATTTCCCGAGCGGTCTTTACGGGCCAGCGCCGGCGCCAAGGCTGCTTCGATCTGTGCCCAGGGCATGCGCTTGGCGAGAACCGCCAGCGGATGGCGCAGATCGATCATCTGATCGAGCCGGGCGCGGAAGAAATCGTCCGTGGCCATCGACATAAACCTCGCGCAATCTCCGAGAAACTGAATACGATTACAGCAGTTTCTGGGAGAACGAGCCACCCCTCAATGGACCGGAAACATAGCATGCATGCGGGTCTCCAGGATATTGCAGGGCCGACTGCATAGAAGACCCGAAGCAACGTCTCGATAGGAACGTGTTGCTGGTCGTCGGGAGAGAGAAAGAACTCCATCGTTTCCTCCTGTGTAACCCGGTGAATCCGGGGAACACCGAGCGAATGCTCGTGCGGCGTTCACCGGACGGGTTATGGAAGGAACAGTCCCATCCTACGGTGGAAGCGGGAATCGTCAAGCACGGGCCGACCAGGCGGGTTGCGTAAAGAGCGAGAGGTTGTACGATGAAGTGCAAACAATATGGCGCTTAGTTGGAACGAGATTAAAGACAGATCGATGGCCTTCTCGAAAGAGTGGGCTGGCGAATCGTCCGAGGACGCCGAAGCAAAAACCTTCTGGGACGCATTCTTCAACATCTTCGGTGTTACCCGTCGCCGTCTTGCTTCGTTCGAAGAGGCGGTGAAGAAGGCAGGAGGAGGTCAGGGCACTTAACGCACTGTCCGGATTTCCGGCGCCACCTCTGTCCTGGCCGATGCGGAATTCCGATCTGAGGCGGTGTTCGAGGCGCTCGAACACCGCCTCAGAAAACGGATCGCAAAGTACGCTAAGCCCAGCTCAGGCGGCCCGGTGGGGCGCTTCGCCTGCTACGGCCTCTCAGGGCGCGCCAGGGCCTCAATCAAAGGACACCTCCCCTTGCGCTTCGAGCTCGTGCATTGAGAGACCAGTTGCTGCAGCGCGGACCCGAGGACCTGCAGCGTCGGGATGCCCTCTCCC
>CAYUZM010001170.1:0-2196 GCA_964449665.1 uncultured Solibacteraceae bacterium | reverse complement strand
GCCCACATTGCCAAGCGTATTGCGAATGCTGCGGTCAGCCCAGTCGGCGAACTGGCCGATGCCCGGTTGCGCTGGATCGTAAAGCATGCGCTCTTCGATCATGGTGCCGGTGGCGGTAAAGAAATTGGTCACCGAATACCCGCGTCCCTGTTCGTCGACGCGATTGACGATAAGGACATGTTCGAACGTGTCACCCGAGCCAGCTTCAAGGTAAACCAGGTCGCCTGCCATCAGCGGAAATGTTTTGAAATCAAATTTGGAAACTGGAGAACTGAATTTGTTCCAGGAGTATGCTGAGGATGGAAAGGTATTTTCAATCCGGCGCGGATTGTCGCTCGGGTTCATCAGCCAGAAAAACGGTTGACGTCCTGGCGAGATTCCGCGATTCGTTTACAATCCCGCCCCAGAGCTTTCGTCCTTCCCAGAACCGGTCGTACGAAGCGTTGGTGCGGAACACGAGCAATAGGCCCAGCGCCACGCCCACCAGCGAGTGAATCGTTACTCCGATTCCCACCGGACGAACAAAGTTGTGGATGCTGAGCACGAGCGCCGCCCAAACCACGCACGCCATCACGCGATAGGAGATCTCGCGGACCAACGTGCCGCGAATGTCGAAGAGGTGGTCCAGCCACTTGTGTGGATCGTAGTGAATCATGCCGCTCGCACCATTCTGCCCTGTCCGGCCGCCGTCCTGCCCATTCGCGAGACAATAGAAGTGTGCAGAGGTCATGCTTTCTCCGTCTGCTGCTCGCGCCTCCGGCCGCGCTATGGGCCGCCCCGCGTTCGATGCGCGCCAAATTGGATGCGATCGAAAAGAATCAGGTGCCCAGCGGCGAAACCGTGCGCTTCGAACGCCAGGAACTCCTCGATTACGCCCGCGAAGAGTTGGTCCGCAAAAAGGTAACGGGCATCCGCAACACCCATTTCACCTTCTCCCACAACCGCGCCACCGGTGCCGCGATCGTCGACTTCCACCGCGTCCAGGAAAGCGTGCAAGGCCGCCCGCCCGGCATCCTCTCGCGACTGCTGTTGAGCGGCGAGCGCAGCGTCGAAGTCGATCTCCGCCTCTCCTCCGAGCGCGGTTGGTGCCGCGTCGACCTGCTCTCGGTCGAAGTCGATGGATGGGATATTAACGGCCGTGCCCTCGACTGGTTGATAGAGAACTACGTGATGCAGCGCTACCCCAAGGCCAAAATCAACGAGTGGTTCCAACTGGAGAGCAATATCAAACAGGTCGCGCTCACCCCCGCCGAGCTGCGCGTGCTGATCGCCTAATCGCCCCGATACTCGCACCCCGCCGTGCACGTTTCGCGCACCACCACGCGGCTCAGCAACGGCAGTCCCGGCTTCAACCGCCCCCAGATCCACCGCGCCAGGTTCTCGCTCGTCGGATTCTCCAGCCCCTCGATCTCGTTCAGGTAGCGATGATCGAGCGCCTCAAATACCGGAGCGAACGCCGCCTTCACCTCCGCAAAATCCATCACCCAGCCCAGCGCCGCGTCCACTTCACCCTCGCAGCAAACGCGGACCTGGAAGCTGTGCCCGTGCAGGCGTGCGCACTTGTGCCCTGCCGGCACATTCGGCAACCGGTGCGCAGCTTCGATGCTGAACTCCTTGAATATCTCCAAACCAGCCCTTTCCACGCCGGCGCTTGCGCCGTCAGCCAGCCAGCCTCGCGCCGCCAGACCGCGTCGCGCCACGGCCTGCCTCGCGCCCTAAACCGCCTACATTTTACCCATCGCGTGCTCGGTCGCCACAAACGCCCGCAACTCCGCCTCAAAACCGGGTGTGCACGTCACGCAATTGCCGCCGTAGATGCTACGCCCGCCGTCGAAGTTGAAGAAGATCCCGCCCGCCTCCTCTGTGATCACTTGAATCGATGCCAGGTCCCAGGGCTTCGCCCCCTGTTCGATCCAGGCGTCCGCATGCCCGGCGGCGACAAACATCGAATCCATCGCCCCACCCAGGCTTCGCACGGCCCAAAACCGGTCCAGCCAGTGTCTCCGCGTAAACGATCTCCAAGACATCTTCTAGGGTGAGAGGCTCGAAGTAGAGACGATCGCTTGTGTCGTAATCCGTCGAGACGGTCTCTGGGTTGCAGTTGATCATGACGGTTTCATAATCCTGTTTTCCTAACTCGAATGAAGCATGAACACAGGAATAGTCGAATTCAATGCCTTGACCAATTCTGTTCGG
>CAYUZM010001169.1:0-2196 GCA_964449665.1 uncultured Solibacteraceae bacterium | reverse complement strand
GGAGGGAAATTGACGCTGGGAGGCGCGGGCGTTGCGGGAACCGCGGTGTTTATCGCATGTCGCTCAGCGCCGTGGTGCGGCCCGTGAGCATACGCAGCACCAAGAGATCCGAGGCGTGGAAGGTCGTGATCGGCATGTTGTTCAAGTCTTCCTCGCGCTCAATGATGTGACGGCGCACGAGCACCCGGAACTCGTCGATCGAGATTCCCAGATGGCGCGCGGCCTCCATCTCGTTGAAGTACGGCTTCGAGCGTGCAGTGGTTGCGGCCATATAGTTCAGTTGTGTTGCCTTCACTTAGGATTGTACGGGCCCGCCGCTTCCGGCCCAATTGGGAAGAGTCCCTAATCTCGGGCCCCGGATAGCTGACGCGCACGTGGGCCTGCCGTACTACGGAGTAGTCCATGGGGCGCTGTAGTCCCATGGTGTAGCGGCCCGCCCACTCTCAACGCCGCAGGCGCACCACCGTCGCGCTGACAATCAAAACACCCCCTGCAATGGCCCACGCCGAAGGCATTTCGGCCAGCGTGAGCCACGTCCACACCGGATTCAACGCAGGCTCCAGCAACAACAACAGCGACGCCTCCAACGCCGGGACGCCACGCAATCCCCGGCTGAGTAGTACGTAAGCAAGGGCAAGTTGAACACAGCCCAGGTAGAGCACGCCGGCCCAGTCGGTCGCCGTTCCTTGGGGGATTCCCGTCACAAACGGAACGCTGATCAGAAAGGCAAGCACATTGCCCACGGCCACCGTCGACGGACCGCTGCCCGGTGCGTCGCGCTCCAACCACCGCAATCCCGCCACCACGCCCGCCCAGAACGCGCCGGAAATCGCGCCCAACACGTTGCCGCGCGCCGGATCGGTGGCAATCGCCGTCGCGCGCTCGGCGTCTACGAAGAACAGCGACATCCCCACCGCCATCAGCGCCAGCGCCCAAGCATCGGCGCGCTTCACCGGCTCCTTCAACAACAGCGGCGCGGCCAGCAGAAGATAGATGGGCCCGGTCGCCTGCAGGAAAATCGCGTTGGCCGACGTGGTCAGCTTGTTCGCCGCCACAAACGTCACAATCGTCAGCGCGTAGCTGAGTCCAACCAGCAGGTGACGCCAGTTCACCCGCCGCCGGGCTTCCGGCACCAGCGCCAGCAGCACCGCGGCGGCTATCAAGGAACGCGCGCCGGCGATCTCCCATGCGCCAAACGAGGAGCCCTTGATGGCCGCTCCACCCGTGGAGAAAAGGAAGGCCGCCAGCAGTAAACAGGCCCGGCTCTTCAGGGCGTCGCTTGGCATGGCGAATTCCGGAGAGTAACACGGACCACGCCGCTCATGGCAATCTAGAAAGACACCCGCGGCCTAAACGGGCGCACGCGACCCGAACCCATGCTTCCCCTTCGCACCACGAACGCTCAGAACATCGGCGCGCGTCCCTATCAGGAAGACTGCTTCGCGATCATCGAGGCCGATTCCCTCGCCCCACCCGATCAGCGCTGCCTGATGGCCGTCATCGCCGACGGCATGGGCGGCCTTGCGCATGGCGACGCCGCCGCGCGCCGCGCCGTGCAAGTGTTCGTCGAAACCTTCGGCGCGCGCAAGGCAGGCACGCGCATCGAGCAGAGCTTGCAAAACTCCCTGCTCGCGGCCAACACGGCCGTCGCGCGCGAGGCCGAGTCGCGCAAACTTCCGGGCCAGATGGGAACCACGCTCATCGCCATCGCCATTCGCGAAGACCGGCTCTACTGGGTCTCCACCGGCGATAGCGGACTCTATCGCGTGCACGCCGGCCACATCGAGCGCCTCAATCAGGCCCATGTCTTCGGGGCCTTCCTCGACGAGCAGGTCCGCCAGGGCGAGATCTCCGAAGAACTGGCGCGCGGCAACCCGCACCGCGAAGCGCTCACCAGCTACGTCGGCATGTCGCGCGAGCCCGAGATCGATTCGCCTCCCGAGCCCATCACTCTCGACGATGGCGACCTGGTGCTGCTCGCCACCGATGGTCTTTTCAAAACCCTCTCCATCGCCGAAATGTCCGTGGCCCTCACGGAGCCCGGCGATCCCGCCGAATCGCTCGTGCAAAAGGCCCTCGGCGCGGGACTGCCCCAGCAGGACAACGTCACCGTCGTCGCCGTACTGTGCGGCAGCGCGCAAACCGGACCGGCCCTTGCCCTGGACCTCCAGGAGGAGATGGCGGAAATGCACAAGC
>CAYUZM010001168.1:0-2199 GCA_964449665.1 uncultured Solibacteraceae bacterium | reverse complement strand
CTATCTGCTGCTGTGGATTTTCATGCCGCTGAAACGCACACCGGCACCGGCCGGGCCTGGAAGACAACTTCCGACGAATCCGGCAACTTCTCGGTCACGTTGCTCCCGATCGGGAACTACGAGGTGACGGCTGAGGCGCAGGGCTTCAAAAAGGCCGTGGTCACCGATGTGATCCTCCGCGTGAATGACAATCGCAAGATCGTCTTCACGATGGATGTCGGCCAGCTCGCTGAACAGGTGACCGTCGAGGCGAGTGCCGTCGCCGTGAACGTGGCCACCGGTACCACCAGCCAACTGTTGGACGGCAAGGACATGGTCCACCTTCCCTCCCGCGGACGAAATGTGCAACCGTTCGCGCTGCTCATGCCGGGGGTGATTTCGACTACGCCCTTTGATCGACGCGCCAACAATTCTTCGGTGAACGGTGTCCGGCCCACGCACAACGCCTGGTTGATCGACGGCGGCTACAACATTGACACCGGCGGCAACTGGGGGTCTCCGCTGGCGCCCAATATTGAAACCGTTTCCGAGTTCCGTGCGATCCGGGCCAACTATTCGGCCGAGTTCGGAACTGGCGGTGGGGCCCAGTTTAACGTCATCACTAAAAGCGGGACCAACAACCTACACGGTTCTGTCTACTATTTCCACCGCAACGACAATTTGAATGCCCGGAATTTCTTCTCCCCCACCAAACCCCCGTTCATCGGAAACGATTTTGGGTTCTCCGTGGGCGGTCCCGTCTACATCCCGAAGCTCTATGATGGCCGCAACAAGACGTTCTTCTTCGTTTTGCTCGGCTACATTAAGGAGCGCAACTGGCAGGAGTTCCAACAGATTCTTCCCACCCCCGCGATCCGCGGCGGCGACTTCTCCGCATTGAACGCACAGATTTTCGATCCGGTATCCGGCCTGCCATTTGCCGGCAACATCATTCCCACTTCCCGCATCGATCCCAATGCTGCCGCCTATATGAAAATGTATCCGGGCTTAAACTACATCGACGCAGCGGGGCGCAACTTCCGCTCCCTCGAGCGCCGCGTCGACAACACGGATGAAAAGAACTTCCGCGTCGACCACTTTTTCAACGGAAACCATCGCGCGATGTTCCGCTACACTCCGGAGTTCCGTCTGTCGAATTATAAGGTCGACCCCGGCTTTGCCTTCCTCACCCGCGAGGACCGTACTCCCGCTCGCAATATCACCGCGAATTACAATGCGACGCTCAGCCCGACGCTCTTGAATGATTTCAACTTTGTCCGCTCGCACAACCGCATTATGCAGTTCCCGCCCGACGTGAGTCCGGCCACCTGGGGTATCAATATTCCGCAGCTCTTCCCTGACAACGAGAACACCTACCCGCTTACCAGCCTCAACCTCGATCGGGTGCCCGAGCGCGTGCCCACGTTCTCGCTGACCAACTACGCCGGCATCGCTCCTAGCGCCCCGTGGTCGAACTACCAGACAATCTACGAATTTAAGGACAACATCACCTGGATCAAGCGCGCTCACACAATTAAGACCGGATTCACCTATTCGTACGAAATCAAGTTCGAACCCACAAACACCAACGTTTTCGGTGCGTTCAATTTCAACGGCAGCGCCACGCGCTCAGCCGCTGGCGCCGGTGGCAACGCTGTCGCCGACATGCTCCTCGGCAGGGCAATCAACTACAACGAAACCAATACGGTCGCCTTTAACGACAACCGCCGCAATGCCTTTGAAACTTACATCGACGACTCCTGGAAGGCTACACGCAAGCTGACTCTCAACTTCGGCTTGCGCTACTCTTTCTTCCCGCCTGCGCACGAGCCCGACAACCGTTTCCGCGTGTTTGTCCCGTCTCAATACAACGCCTCGCAGGCTGTGACCGTCGATCCCTCCAACGGCCGCATTCCTCGTGGGACCGGCAACCGATTTAATGGCCTGGTCGATCCGACCGACTACTGGCAGACCTCGAAGCGCAATTTCGCGCCTCGCGTCTCGTTCGCCTACGACCTCACCGGCAAAGGCCGCACCGCCATTCGCGGCGGCTACGGCATCTTCTACTCGCGCGAGATTCTCGGAGCGTTCATTCTGATGTCCGGCAACCCGCCGTTCTCCGAGCTCCTGCCAGTGGACCACACCATGCTCTCGAATCCGGGCCGCGTCCCCACCCGCCACTCCGGTTTACCGATCTAACTAGGCCCCAGCAGCACACAC
>CAYUZM010001167.1:0-2203 GCA_964449665.1 uncultured Solibacteraceae bacterium | reverse complement strand
AAGTACAAGATGATGGACGATTTGGGTTTGAAGACCAGCGCCGAACTGGTGCAGTATGCGGTGAAGAACGGGTTGGCAGGGGCTACGTAATTTTGCGGATGGGGAAGGAGAGGTTATCCGGTGTCTCATGGGTACAGGAGAACAACAGTATGCACCCCATGATGACGACGATGACCATCGCGGCCCTGGGAGCCACGGCCGCAATCCTTCTGACGACTCTGGGCGCGACCCGCGCGATGGGCGCCGAACCGATGGCCGAACCGGCAAAGCTGCACGCCCTTGCCAAGAACGCCGTTACCGCGGCCGACCATGTGAAGGTGGCGAAGATGTTCCGGCTGCAGGCGGAAGCGCTGCAAGCGAAAGCCGCCGCGCACGAAGATGAGGCGAAGAAATTGGATGCGCAGCCGAAGTCGCCGCTTGCGCACAAGTGGCCGGCGATGGCGCCGTCCAAAGGACGCCAGGAACGCCAGCTTGCGATGCAAGCGCAGCGCGCGGCTCGCGAATCGCTGGAGATGGCCAGCAAACACATTCAACTTGCCGTGGAAATGAGGCAGGAGGAATCCACGGCGGGGCAGTAACGCCTCCTCCCTTCACACCTCCACCCTACGGGCGCGGTGAGTTCAATTAATTGGACTTCCCGCGCCCGGTTTTATTGGTTCGAGCTGAATGGCGCCGAAGGCGGCTTCGTACTGCTGGAGGTTCTGGTTCAGCAGATTGGCGAGGGCCTTGGCCTGTTGCGGGCTGAGGTAGACGCCTTGGAAGTTTGTGATGTTGACCTCGTCGGGCACGGCCTGCTGAATGGTTCCAAACATCAGGAAGAAGTCCCAAAGATTCACGCGCACCTGGACGGAGTTGGCGTAGGATTCGCGGTAGTCGGCCGTATGGGCCAGGTTGACCTTAGTGGGTTGTGGGTTCATGGGCTATCTCGTGAGCGGGTCTTCGATCCAGGGTGGGGTCGCCTCAATGAGGCGGCCGAGTTGCGGCTCGAGCGCCGCCATCCGTTCCTTCATGCGCCAAGCGACATTGCGGTAAGAGAAGTGCCCCTTTACGCCGGAGCGCAGGCGCGAAATATATTCCACTTCGGCGAAATCCATCTTAAAGAGGAAGCGTGAGCGCGCGCCGAAGGGCATGAGGTAGTGCGAGCCCGGTTCGGGAAGCTGTCCGATGGCGGCGAAGGCGGAGCGCATGGCGTCGTGATAGGTGTCGGCCATGCCGGATTCGCCAATGGCGGCGGGGGTTTCGTAGCCGAGTTTGCCGGAGTAGGCCTGGCGGAACTGCTGGCAGCGCCGGTGGCGGTGGAGGTCGCGGTAGGCGCCGATGTCCATCACGATGTCGTAAACGTAAAGATTGCCGCGGAATTCGCGCAGGAGGTCGTCTTTACGGGCGCGGGATTGGAGAGCCACGTCGATGACTTCGGCGCGACGGGCGTCGTTCCACTTGGCGGCGAGATCGTATAGTTCGCGGAAAGGGCGGTCGGGGACGGGGTTGGGCAGGGTGGCGAGGAGGTTGGCGGCCGTGTTAGTGGGCTTCATCAGATCGACGGCGTCGATGCCGGCGCCGGCGGCGTGGGGCAGGTTCTGTTTGGCCCAGAGTTTGAGGTCGGCCGTTGCCTGGATGCGGTGGGGGTCGGCATCGCAATACTTCGCCAGTGTGGGCGCCAGCGGGGCGTGCGCGGAGGATTCATCCCAGGCGCAGTCGGGTTTTTCGGCGCAGGCCTTCGCCATCTCGTCCGCAAGCTCGCGAAGCTCCGCGTATTCGCTGCCTTTCATGCGGGAGATCTGCCGTTCGAGGGTGCGGATGCTGACCACCTGGCCGACGCCGGTTGGCACGGCGAAAAAGAGCAGGTAGCGGGCGACATCGAAAGCGCGGGCGGCGAGGTTGCGCTTATAAGCGTCGGGCTTCATCGATTCCGGACGCGGGAGCTTTCCGGTGAGGTATTCGAAGACGTGGGCGTGGACCTTTTCGTAGGCGGCGAGCAGGTCGAGCCCGGCGTGCTGGAAGATTTCGACCTGTGTGTCGTTCAACTCGGAGGGGGTGAAGAAGCCGGAGCGCGAAAAATCCTGGTAGCGGGACGAGCGGGCCTGGCCGTCTCATAGCTGTTCGTCTTCGATTTCGGTGGCGGCGAGTTCGGAGATGCCTTCGAAGCAGAAGACGAGGTGGCCGAGGTCGGCGATGGAGGCGTGGCCGTATTGAAAGTAGAAGC
>CAYUZM010001166.1:0-2210 GCA_964449665.1 uncultured Solibacteraceae bacterium | reverse complement strand
CTCTGCCAGCTCCGACTGAGGCGCCGGAAGAGTGCGCTGGAAATTGTGCTGCGCCTTCCCCTGGCGCGCAAACAAGCCGCTCTCAATCTGGTGTACGAGCACGGTACGGCTCCACCCATTCGCGATGGTTTGCCGGACGTACCAAAGGCGCTCGTCCGCCGATTTTACTTTGTCGAGAAGAATGCAGTTATGGAACCAGGGAATTTGTGCAGCAACCTGCTGCACAATTGCCTCCTCTGGCCATGCCTCGGCGAAAGCCCTCATATACTTGAGGTTCCGCGCCGACAACCCCTGCATCTCAGGAAACGATTGCCGCAAATCCTGCGCAAGCGAATCGATCACCTTGCCACCCCAACCCGCCGCACGCTGCCTCTCCAGCACATCCCGCCCAATCGACCAGTACAGCAACACCAACTCGCGATTCACAGCCAGCCCGGCGCGTACCTGCGCCTGGCGGATACGCCCCCGAACGCTGCCTAACAGCTCCCGGTATTCGTTCGACTTGGCAACAAATTCTCCTGCCGCGGCACTCACACCAACAAGGTGTACCCCAAGCGCGATTGGTCTCGCCCCTACGCCACCAAATTCATCTTCACCAACAACCGCCGGAATCGCTCGTCGCCACGCAACGCCGCATAGCCCGGATGCACGGCCATTTGGTTCAGCGGCAGCTCGCGCCGCTCCACGCCACGTTCCAGATGTCCCAGCGCCTCGTCGTGCTCGCCCAACCCCGCATGCACCAGCGCCAGACAACTCGACGGCACGTGCCGCGTCTTGGCCATCTCGTACAGCTTCGCCAAGAACACCCGCGCCTCGCCCGCATTCCCCGCCGTCGCATACACCTGACCCAACGCCCCCAGCACGCTCGGCACATCGCCCAACAGGCCGCGCCCCCGTTCCAACATCTCGATCGCCTCGCGGTGCCGCCCCATCGCCCACAACGCTCGCCCGCATCCCGTATACCCCTTGGCAAACTGCGGCGCGCACGCAATCAGCTTCCGGAACCCCGCCTCCGCCGCCGCATAGTCGCCGCTCAACAGTGCAAGATACGGCAACCCTTCGATGATCACCGGCTCAAGCGGATCCAGACGCGTGGCGATCTCCATCTCCACGCGCGCCTCCTCGAACCGCCCCAGCAATCCCAGCAAATCCAGCCCATACCAATGGTGCGCCGTCACATACCCCGGATTCAGCGCAATCGCGGTGCGGTAACACTGCTCGGCCGCCGCCCAATCGCGATCGAAGAAGCTCTTGATGAACGCCAGCGACGTGTGCGCCTCGGCCAGAGTCGGATCCAGCTCAAGCGCCCGCATCACCGCCGGCCGCCCCTCCTCGATCGCCGCCGCCGTCGGCTCAAATCCATAGTCGGCCAACAGGCTGCACGCATCGGCCAGCCCGGCCCAAGCCGGCGCGCACCGCTCGTCTTCTCTGATCGCCCGCTCGAATAGCACAATGCTCTGCCGCAGCGACTGCTCCGTCCGCCGGAACCACTCATGCCGCCCGCGCAGGTAAAAATCGTGCGCCTCCACACGATAGTTCGGCCTTGGCGCGGCGGGCGCCGCCAACTGAATGCGCAGCACCGACGCGATCGAACCGGCAATCTCTTCCTGCAGCGCGAACAAATCGCCGATCGTGCGCTCGAACGTCTCCGTCCAAAGATAGAAGTCCGACTTCGCCTCCACAATCTGCACGTGCACGCGCACGCGATCCCCTTGCCGCCGCACGCTGCCTTCGACAATCACATCCGCCTGCGCCTGCTCATTCACGTCGGGCGCCTGCGCCGACTTCCCGCGCAGCCGCGCCGACGTATTCCACGCCACCACACGCAGCCCGCTCACCCGCGTGAAGGCGTGAATCAATTCCTGCGTCAGTCCATCGCTGAAGTATTCCTGATCCTGCCCCGCGCCAAGCGTCGCAAACGGCAGCACCAGCACCGAGCGAATTGTCCCCACCGCCGGCGCTTCCAGCGTGCCCGTCTCTCGCTCGGGCCGCGCAATCGTCGGCGCGTAACCGCCCTTCGTATAGGCGATGCGCACCGGGTCGCGCGCGCCTTCTTCCGCGTAATATTGTTCGATTTTCTGCCGCAATCGCCGCGCTTCCACGCGCACAATCGGGTCGATGCGGGGATCGTAGTCGGCCGGGCGGTCGAATACCTCGACGCCTACCAGCGCCTCTTTGATTTCGCCGGATTTGCCTACGATCACCTGCCG
>CAYUZM010001165.1:0-2212 GCA_964449665.1 uncultured Solibacteraceae bacterium | reverse complement strand
GGGCGGGGGAACGCAGGAGGGGCGCATCGGCGTGGCGAAAGGGCCGGACGCGCGGCTGGACGGGCTGGCAAGGATATTCGAGCCGCCGAAGGTGACGCACGCAACGATCGAGTATCTGGATTTCCCGGCGATTTCCAAGGAAGCGCTGCGCGAGCCGAGTTATATGGCGAGCCTGCGGACGGTGGACGCGCTGGCGCATGTGCTTCGCACGTTCGACGACCCGACAGTGCCGCACGAAAAGGGCTCAGTGGACGCGGTGCGGGATCTCGAAGACGTGGAGATGGAGTTGATACTCTCCGATCTGGTGGTCGTCGAAAAGCGGATGGAGCGCGTGGACAAGGACCGGCGGAAGACGAAGAGTCCGGAGTTGGATCACGAGTTTACGTTGCTGGAAAAGTGCAAGGCGATGCTGGAGGACAACACGGCGCTGCGGGCGCTGGAGTTGAACGCCGATGACGAGAAGCGGATTCGCGGATTTCAATTCCTGTCGCGGAAGCCGAGGTTGTGCGTGTTGAACGTTAGCGAGGCGGATGCGCCGCGGTTGCACGACGTGGAGGCGGAGTTTCGCGCCAAGCACCTGGCCGGGCGGCCGCAGATGGACGCGACGGCGGTGTGCGGCAAGGTGGAAGCGGAGTTGTCGGAGTTGGATGCGGCGGCGGCGGCCGAGTTCATGGAGACGTATGGGATCAAGGACTCCGGGTTGGAGCGCATCATCACGTCGACCTACGCGCTGTTGGGACTAATGAGTTTCCTGACGGCGGGCGAGACCGAGGTGCGGGCATGGACGATTCCGGTGCATTCGCGCGCGCAGAACGCGGCGGGAGCGATTCACTCGGATTTTGAGAAGAAGTTCATTCGCGCCGAGGTGGTGAACTGGAAGGACCTGGTGGATGCGGGCGGCTATGCGGGGCTGCGGGGCGGGACGCTGCTGCGGCTGGAGGGCAAGGATTATATCGTGAAGGATGGCGATGTTCTGGTTATCCGGCACAGCTAGATTCGTTGCGATGGCGGCGTTGCTCGCAGGAACGCTGGCCGCGCAGAAGACGCCGAAGCTGGAGAAGCCGCGGCGGCACGGAATCGGGTTAGTGTATGCGATTCCGAAAGATTGGAAGGTGGAGGACGGGGCGGAGGCGGTGCTGTTGTTGCCGCCTGGGGTGGTGATCGATCCGGAGAAAGAGGACAACTCGGAGGTGATCCTGGCGGAGATTGCCGAGGGGTTGGACGGGCCGGAAGATGCGTCGATCGCCGATGAGTTGAAGGCGAAGTACACGGCCGAGGGAGTGAACATTGCGCGGGAACCCCTGAAGGAAGTGTTTTCGTCGCCGGGGAGGCCGGGGGCGATCTATACACTGGATCTGCGGAAGGGCGCGAAGAACGTGCGGGTGCGAGTGTTCTATGTGTTCGTCAAGGGGAAGTTGCTTTCGTTGAGCGCGAGTGGGGATACGACGCGGTTGTCGTTGCGGGAGCCGGCGCTGCGCGCGATTGCGGGGAGTTTGGACTACCGGCCGTAGGGGTGCGTGGCGGCAAATGAGCCTCGTTCAGCGGGATGCCTGGACGAAACCGATCGGTTTGCGCTTCGAGGGCGGGGGCGCAAGCATGCCCTGGACGTGTTCGAAGAGGATGGAGATCTGGTGGTCGTGTTGGGCCACGCGGCGGGCGAGAGCTTTGTTGGTGGCCAGAATGCGGCGGATTTTGACGAAGGTGCGCATGATGGCGACGTTGACCTCAGCGGCACGGGCGCTCTTGAGGACGCTCGACAGCATGGCGACGCCTTGCTCGGTGAACGCATAGGGGAGATAGCGGCGGCCGCCGCGCTTGGGGATTGAGGTTGCAGATTGCAGCTTCAATGAGTCGACTTCCGCGGAGGTGAGTTGAAACATGAAGTCTTCCGGGAAACGCGCCGGATTGCGGCGGACGGCGAGATTGAGGTTCTTGGTAAGGACGCGGTAGAGGACGGCCAGATCGGAGTCGAGCATCACGCTCACGCCGCGGACAACGTAGATCTGCGCTGCAAGCCGCTCAGGCGCGATAAGGACGCTCAGCGCTCTCTTTCTTGGTGCAGCCATGGTGACTGCTGAGATAGTGGGGCGTGACCGAATATCCTCTCACCCTTCGATGGCGGCGGGCGGAAGAGCAGGTGTTTCGATGCCGCGGAGAGGCGTGGTGACGGTTTGAGGTTGCAGATTGCAACCTCAAAGGGGAAGGGTTGTGG
>CAYUZM010001164.1:0-2214 GCA_964449665.1 uncultured Solibacteraceae bacterium | reverse complement strand
ACTCGTGGAGGCGGATCGGCGCAAGGGTATTTTTCTTGAGGAGAGCACCCTTGGCGTGGCGAGCATTGAGGTTCGTGCGGAGCGTTTGGAACGTTGCGATTTTGACGTGGATGCGATCATCACACGGGCAGTTGACGTGGCCGAAGTGCGTCGTTATGCCGAAAGGCACGCCAAGTGGTTCGGAGTGCTGACGAGCGAGGAAATTGCTGGTAAGTTTAAGTGGGACGGCGTGGAGAAGCTCCCTTGGGATCAAAACCACGTTGCCGCCTTCCTCAAGGTTCCACGTGGAACTACCTGATAGCGTGGCGCTTACAGGTTTCACGTGGAACACCGGACGCCTTGGAGCTACCAAATGGGCAAAATCATTGCCATTGCCAACCAGAAGGGCGGAGTCGGTAAAACCACTACCGCCATCAACTTAGCGGCCTCGTTCGCTGCCAATGACGTTCGCGTCCTGCTCGTCGATATCGACCCGCAGGGCAACGCAACCACCGGCGTCGGCATCGTCAAAGCAGACCTCGCCGCGAACCTCTACGACGTGGTCGTGGGAGAAGCGCCCATCTCGTCCATCATTACGAAAACGCAGATGGAGGGCCTCGACGTAGCACCGGCCGATCGAAATCTCGTAGGCGCCAACCTCGAGCTCGTCGACATCCCCAAGCGCGAATACCGCCTGCGCGACCGCCTCGCCGAAGTGCGCGATACCTACCCTTATATCCTCATCGATTGCCCGCCCGCGCTCGATCTGCTCACGCTCAACGCGCTTCTCGCCGCGGATTCCGTCCTCATCCCGATTCAGTGCGAATTCTTCGCCCTCGAAGGCATCTCCCAGCTCATCGACACCATCGACCGTGTGAACGACTCGTTCGGCCACCCTCTTCGCATCGAAGGCATCCTCCTGACCATGTATGACGACCGCACGAATCTCGCCCGCCAGGTCGCCGATGATCTGAAGGAGTTCTTCGAGAACGAGGTCTTCCGCACCGTCATCGCGCGCAGCATTCGATTGGCCGAAGCCCCCAGCCACGGCAAGTCCATTCTGCAATATGATGTGAGATCAAAAGCGGCCGAGGCCTACATCAAGCTAGCGAAGGAAATTCTCGAAAATGACAAAGCCACCCGAACCAACACGCAAGGCATTGGGTAGAGGAATCTCCGCACTTCTGCCCTCGCGCCAGGGTGCCGCTCCCGCCGCCGCCCCGGAAACACCGCCGCCCACAGAGCCCGCCGGTCCCCACGGCGCGGCATCCGTCGCCATCGAGCTCATCGAAGCCAACCCTCTCCAGCCCCGCAGCATCTTCCAGCCGGAACGCCTACGCGAACTGGCCGACTCCATCCTCGCCAACGGCATCATCCAGCCGCTCATCGTCCGCACGAAGGGCGAACGGTTCGAACTGATCGCAGGAGAACGCCGCTGGCGTGCTGCGAAACTCGCTGGCCTCGATCAGGTTCCTGTCGTGGTTCAGAACCTCGTCGAAGAGCGAATCCTTGAAGTCTCCCTGATCGAGAACATCCAGCGCGAAGACCTCAATCCCATCGAAGTCGCCCAGGCATTCGATCGCCTCTGCCGCGAGATGGGGATGAGCCACGAAGAGATCGCCAAGCGTACGGGCAAGGACCGGTCCACGGTCACCAACATGATTCGCCTGCTGCGCCTTCCCGATCAGGTGCAAATCCTACTCGCCGAGCGCAAACTCTCCATGGGCCATGCCCGCGCCATTCTCGGAATTGAGAATTCACAACTACAACTGTCGTTGGCAGACCGGGCCGCCGCCGAAGGCCTCTCCGTCCGCCAGGTCGAGCGCGCCGTTCAGAAAATGAACGAGGAACGCGACCCCGCCGACCCCAAGCCGGAGCCCAAACTCGATCCCAACGTCAAAGCTGCCTTGGAAGAACTCGAACGCCACCTCGGCACGCGCGTGAAGATCGCCGAAAAAGGGCAGGGACGTGGCAAGATCGAAATCGAGTTCTACTCGATGGAAGATCTTGACCGCATCTATACGCTGATTGTGGGGGAATCCGAAGGGTGATGGATTGGGATTCGGGGGCTCCCCCGTTGTTGGCGGGGAGCCTGATGGTGCCGGCGGTAGGAGTCGAACCTACGACCTACGGATTATGAGACCGTCGCTCTAACCACCTGAGCTACACCGGCACAGCATCTACCAATATAGCGAACTGAGCGCGATGGCGAAAGCGCACCCCCCAATCCGCCCG
>CAYUZM010001163.1:0-2218 GCA_964449665.1 uncultured Solibacteraceae bacterium | reverse complement strand
CCCATGTCGGCTCCGACGCCTTCCTGGAAACAGGAGACCAAGGAAGCCGACGTTCCGCCCGCCGCTCCTCCGGCCACGACCGGTGGTGAAGGTGGCGAGGGTGGAACGCAGAGCTAGCGCGACACGAACTGAAAGAGATTTGCTGGAGACTTAAACCGCCATGATGATGCCAAAGAAGGTCAAGTACAGGAAGCAGCAGCGCGGCCGCACCAAGGGGAAAGCCTGGCGCGGTTCTACGCTCTCCTTTGGCGATTACGGCTTGAAGGCCACCGACAACTGCTGGATGACGGACCGGCAGATCGAAGCCGCCCGTGTGGCGATGACCCGTTTCATCAAGCGCGGCGGCAAGATCTGGATCCGCGTGTTTCCCGACAAGCCGGTGACGAAGAAGCCCGCCGAAGTCCGCATGGGCGGCGGCAAGGGCGCGCCGGAAGGCTGGGTGTGCGTCGTCCGTCCGGGCCGCATTCTGTTTGAGATGGAAGGCGTCGACGTGAAGACGGCGCAAGAGGCGATGCGCCTGGCGGCGCAGAAGCTGGCCGTATCGACCAAGTTCGTCCAGCGGGAGATGGTCTAGAACAAGGACCGGGAGCTGACTATGAAGGCAAGCAAGATTCGCGAACTGGACGCCAACGAAATTACGGTGCAGATCAAGGAACAGCAGGAACAGGCGTTCCGTCTGCGCCTGCAACTGGGCATGGGACAAGCCGACGGCTTGAAGAAGTATCGCGTACTGCGCAAGGACCGCGCCCGCATGCTGACCATCGAGCGCGAACGCGAGCTCGCCAAGGCGAAGTAGCCCCGAAGGAACCGAAAGACAATGGCTGAAGCAACCGAACAGGGCAATAAGAACGAAAAGATCGGCCAAGTGGTGTCGACGAAGATGGCCAAGACCATTGTGGTCGAGGTCACCCGCCGCGTGCCGCACCCGCTCTATAAGCGCATCATCACGAAGCGCAAGAAATTTTACGCGCACGACGAAGAGAGCTCGGCCAAGCTGGGCGACACCGTGCGCATTGTCGAGTGCCGTCCGCTGAGCAAGCTGAAGCGCTGGGAGCTGGGCGGAGTGATCCGCCGCGCGGTGCAGGTGGGCGAGTTGAAGCTCGACGACGCGGGACAGAATTAACAGGCCCGTTCGGGAAGAAGACTGAGGAACACGTCATGATTGGAATGCGAACCATCCTCGAGGTTGCCGACAACAGCGGCGCACGCAAGTTGCAGTGCATCTTGCCGCGCGGCGGCGATCTCGGCCTGACGGCCGGCCTGGGCGATATCATCACCGCCAGCGTCAAGGAAGCCGCTCCGGATTCGAATATCAAGAAGGGCAAAGTGGTGCGGTGCGTGATTGTGCGCATGCGCAAGGAAGCCCGCCGCCGCGACGGCACCTACATCCGCTTCGACTCGAACGCCGCCGTGCTGATCAACGAACTCGGCGAGCCGGTCGGGACGCGCGTCTTCGGGCCGGTGGCCCGCGAACTGCGCGACAAGCGATTTATGAAGATCGTCTCGCTGGCCCCGGAGGTACTCTAAATGGCCAAGAAGAAACAGGCTCCGCCGCCGAATAAGATCCGTATCCGCAAGAACGACACCGTGAAGGTGATCACGGGCAAGGACAAAGGCAAGACCGGCCGCGTGCTTGAGGTGAATCACCAGACCGGCCGCGTGCTGGTGGAAGGCGTGAATCTGATCAAGAAGCATACGCGTCCCAACCCGGGCAAGCAGATCAAGGGCGGCATCGCCGAACGCGAAGCGCCGATTCATGTCTCCAACGTGATGATTTTGACCGCCGGCGGCGTTGCCACCCGCATCGGCATCCGCATCGACGGCGAAGGCGCCACGGCGCGGCGCACGCGCATCGCGCGCAAAACCGGCGAAACCCTGGACAAGAAGAACTAGGGCTGAGCGGGAAGGAATAGGGAACCGAACGATGGCTGCAAGACTGAAAGCGCAATATCAAAAGACGATCGTGCCGGCGCTCATTAAAGAGTTCGGCTACGAGAACGTCATGGCCGTGCCCAAGCTCGATAAGATCTCCATCAACATGGGCGTGGGCGAAGCCACGCAGACCCCCAAGATGATGGACGGCGTGGCCAACGAGCTATCCAATATCGCCGGCCAGCGCGCCGTCATCACCAAGGCCAAGAAGTCCGTTGCCGCCTTCAAGGTGCCCGAGGGCATGCCCATCGGCTGCATGGTGACCTTGCGCGGCGACCGCATGTAC
>CAYUZM010001162.1:0-2219 GCA_964449665.1 uncultured Solibacteraceae bacterium | reverse complement strand
CCGCCCTTCGCCCACGCCGGAGAAGAAGAGCTCGACGCCCAGATGCGCCGCCACGGCTCGGCCTTCAATCACAACCTCCACGCCCTCCGCCTCGTTGAGCACTTCGAGCACAGCTACGCCATGTTCCCCGGCCTCAATCTCACGTTTGAGGTCCGCGAAGGCATGGTGAAGCACTCCATGGATTTCGAGCGCGGCGACTACCCCGAACTCGACGAGTTCCTCCCCGGCCTTCGCCCCCCGCTCGAAGCGCAGTTGATCGACCTCGCCGACGAAATCGCCTACAACACAGCCGACCTCGACGACGGCCTCGCCGCCGGCATGTTCACCATGGACGACATCGCCGCCGCCATTCCCCGCTACGCCGAACTCCGCGAAACCGTCGAAATGCAGTTCCCCGGCGCGCCGGAAAAGGTGCGCTTCCTCGAATCCCTCCGCGCCTTGATCGGCTTCCTCGTAGACGGCCTGATTGAAGGCACCTGGCGTGCCGCCGATGCCTCCGGCGTCACCGGCGTCGAAAACGTGCGCCTCCACCCCGCCCGCCTCGCCTGCCTCACCCAAGCCACCGCCTCCACCACCAGCGAGCTGAAACAGTTCCTCCACGCCCGCGTCTACAACGCCCCCCATCTCCACGCCGAACGCGATCGCGCCCGCGCCCTCATCGCCGCGCTCTTCGAACTCTACGAACGCGAACCCCACCGCATGCCCGAACCCTACGCCTCCCAAGCCCGCGTCGAACCCTCCTGGCGCGTCGCCTGCGACTACATCGCCGGCATGACCGACGGCTACCTCATGCGCTCGGCCGCCGCACAATTGCCGCGGTAGCGGAAGTGGCTCCAACCACATCCCTCTTCGCGCAATATACAGTTATGAAGACCCAATACTTCACGGCCACAAGTCTCGATGGGTTCATCGCAACGGAAGACGATTCATTAGACTGGCTATTCCCGCTGGGCGATGTCAACGAGACAAGCTATCCCGCCTTCATCGCGGAAGTGGGAGCGCTGGCAATGGGATCGGCCACCTACGAGTGGATGCTCCGCCATGCCGCCCACGTGGCCGCCTCTGTCGGCTCGCCATGGCCGTATACGCAACCCACCTGGGTCTTCTCCAGCCGGACTCTTCCTCTCCTCGAAGGAGCAAACCTTCGCATCGCCCAGGGAGACGTTCGGCCGGTTCACGACGAGATGCGCGCCGCGGCCGGCTCGAAGAACATCTGGATCGTCGGGGGCGGCGACCTCGCGGGACAGTTCCACGACGCGGGCCTGTTAGACGAGATCATCGTTCAGGTCGGCTCCGTGACGCTCGGAAAAGGGAAGCAGCTCTTTCCCCGGCGCCTCACAAGCCCGCCTCTGCGCTTGATCTCCGCCCGGCAAGCCGGCTCCGGCTTCGCGGAACTGCGATACGAAGTGCCAGTTGCCGGAACTCACGGAGATCGCAAGCGCTAGAGTAACTGTCGATGGCTCTCTATCCGCCCGATGAGAAAGTCCTGATCGATGCCCTGCTCGTCGCCTTCGATCTCACCGGCACCTTTGTCTTCGCCCTCAGCGGCGGCATCGCCGCGCTCAGGCACAGGCTCGACCTCTTCGGTGTCCTCGTGCTCTCGTTCGCCGCCGCTACCTCCGGCGGCATCATGCGCGACGTACTCATCGGCGCCGTCCCCCCGGCCTCGCTGCAGGACTGGCGCTACCTCGCCGTGTCCATCCTCGCCGGTGTGGTCACGCTCGTCTGGCACGAGCGCCTGGCCCGGTTCCAACACGCCGTGCTGATCTTCGACGCCGCGGGCCTCGGCCTCTTCGCCGTCGCCGGCGCGGGCAAAGCACTGGCCTATAACCTGGCGCCCATTCCCTCCGCCATGCTCGGCATGCTCACCGGCATCGGCGGCGGCGTCATCCGCGACGTCCTCGTCTCCGAAGTGCCCGTCGTCCTCCGGCGCGACGTCTACGCCATCGCCGCGCTCGCCGGCGCCTCCGTCCTGGTCGGCGGCCAAACGCTCCAACTTCCCTCCAACCTGGTAGCCGTCCTCGGCGCCATTCTCTGCTTCGCCATCCGCATCGCCGCCATCTACCGCAAGTGGAGCTTTCCCCTCGGGCGCCTGCCCGGCCCGCACGCGGACTAACAGGACACCACAGCGTCCAAGGAGAACCGCCGCGGCACTTCCCCCCGGCCGTATTCGCGTCCCGGAACTCCACGCACCCGAACCAAATTGCGCCTTCGACCCC
>CAYUZM010001161.1:1225-2222 GCA_964449665.1 uncultured Solibacteraceae bacterium | reverse complement strand
GCCGTGAAAACTGGATGTGGTCGCGTTGGCTTTCGGGATCTCGGCGGGGGTATTGGGCCGCGGTCTGGCCGGGTTCGTTGACGATGCGCAGGAAGTCCAGCGTGCCGCGCCCTTCCTGGCCTTCCGAAAAGGCCTGTTTCAGATCGTCGACCAGCCCATCGGCCACGCGGCTCTGCTCGCCCAACTCGATTTCGAGCTGCTGGTGGCGCCGCGCGATGTAGTTCGGAATCGCCAGGCCGGGCTCGACGGCGGAAAACAATTTCGTGCGTTCCTGTACAACCTGTGAAAAGCCCTTCTCGACAAGGCTGTCCAGCACCTCATAGATTTTCTGCCGCGGCACGTTGGCGCGCGCGGCCAGTTCCAGGGCCTTGAAACGCGGGTGCCCCAACAGCACCATGTGCGTTCTGGCCTCGTAGGCGTTCAATCCAATCTGCTGCAGCCTGCGCCACAGCCGTTGGAAATCCATATCATGTAAGTCTCTCGGCATGAATCGTTCGCTACTCCATCACACTCTCGCGGACATGCGCAACCCGCTGCGGGGCGGACCACGAGGCAGCAGAAAACTTTGTTCGAATGCGCGCGGCCGTGCCGCTATCGTTCCGGTTGGAACTGTGCGACTACCAATGTCATGTCGTCGAGCTGCTCCAGTCCCGCGGTGAACGCCTGCGCGTCTTCCAGGATCCGCCGGTGCAACTCGGCCGCTTCCAACCCTGCTCCCGTTATCAGCAGAGTTTTCAGCCGCGATGCCTCAAAGTTCTCACCCCTCGGGCTTCGGGCCTCTGACAGCCCGTCGCTGAACACGACGATTGTATCTCCTTTTTCCAAATGCCGCGTTTCGGTGGCGAACGTCACGCCGTCCAGCATTCCGACCGGCACCGAGGTGGCGAGCAGACGCTCCACCTCGCCCGAGGCGCGCAGCAGCCGCGGGTCGCAATGCCCGGCGTTGGCCCAGTGCATGGTGCCGTCGGCTTCGAGCGCCATGTAGAACAGCGTGGCG
>CAYUZM010001161.1:0-1215 GCA_964449665.1 uncultured Solibacteraceae bacterium | reverse complement strand
CGACGATTTCCTCCGGCGTGCGGGGGGCTTGCAGGAACGCGCCCTGGAGCAGCCCGGCGAGCAGCGCGGAGCTGACGCCCTTGCCGCTGACGTCGGCCACGGCCATCGCCCAGCCGCCGCCGGGAAGCGGCATGACGTCGAAGAAGTCGCCGCCCACCTGGTGCGTCGAGATGCTGATTCCGGCCACGCGCAGCGTGCCCGTTTGCGGCAGCGCGCGCGGGAGCAGGCTTTGCTGAATCTGGCGGGCGATGTCGAGTTCCTGTTCCATCCGTTCGCGCAGGCGGTCTTGCGCCAGCAGGCGGGCGTTTTCCAGAACGGTGGAGGCTTCGATGGCGAGCGTCTGCAACAGCTCGCGATTGCCCATGCTGAGGTCGGCGGCCATCGTGCGCGAATCGAGATAGAGCAGGCCGACGGTGTCGCTTAATCCGGCCGCCATCGTGCCCTGGCTGATCTCGGTGCGCATGCGGACCAGCGGCACGCAGACGACGCTGCGCAACTCCAGCGCGGCAATGGAGTGTTCGGGTGAAATGCCCGCCTGCTCGGACGGGTCGAACTGCATGCTGAGCAGCTCGCGGCGGTCGCGCAGCGCGCGCTCGATGACGCGCCTGGGTACGCGCAGCGCGGCTTCGCTGAGCGGGTTGCCCTGGCGGTCGCGCGCCACGCGCACCTCGAGTTCGCTGGACTCCGCGCCCGGTTCCGGCGGCTTGGCCGGTTGCGACGAATACGATCCGGGCCGCAGCAGCAGGAAGCCGCGTTCACTGCCCGTGAGGGCGAGCGCGGCATCAACCACGCTTTCCAGAACCTCTTGCGTCGACAGCGAACTTTGTACGGCGCGGGCGACTTCCAGCAGCGACCGCAGCTTGGTAAGATTGGCCCCCATGGAAGGCATCATCACCGTGCCGCCTGCCGCGCCACCGCCTGCCGCGCCGCCGCCGGTGATGTGATCCACCAACTCCGGCAGTTGTCCGCCGCCGGAATGGTAAACCAACTGGTAGCCGTCTTCGAAGCCGAAGGTGATGCGGTCGTGCGGCTGCAAACGCCTGCGCCCTTCCACGCGTTCGCCGTTGACGAAAGTGCCGTGGAGGCTCTGGCAATCGGCGACAAATACGTCGTTGCCTTCGGACTCCAGGCGCGCATGCACGCCCGACACGCGGTTGTCGCGCAGCCCCAACTGGTTTTCGCTTTGACGCCCGGTGGTGAAGGGGCCGCCTAGCC
>CAYUZM010001160.1:0-2224 GCA_964449665.1 uncultured Solibacteraceae bacterium | reverse complement strand
AATGCGGGCGCTTCAACGGGGCACCCCCGGTGAAAACCAGCGTAGGAGCCTCATTCGAATCGGCGGCAAACCGGCGGACCTCCTCAATGAGCTGAAATCCCTCCTCGGTGGTCAGCTCGTCGGGGTGCCGGTCGGGCCGGCGGCAGGCTTGGCACTCCTCGCACACACCGTCGCTTGCCTGAGTTGTCTCCCAGACGACTTGCAGCGGGACCTTGTCCAAATCCATGGCATCCTCCCACCAGCGGCGGAGCAATTGCGATGCCGCGACGGAGAGCGCCAAAATGCTGGCTTTTGCCGCAAGTTCGCGAGGGCAAGTGCGAAATCACCCAGCGGCTAGCGCCGGATAATCCACATAGCCGTGCGCACCACCACCGTAGAACGTCGCGCGGTCGGAGGGGTTGAGCGCCGCGCCTTGGGCAAAGCGCGCAGGCAGATCGGGGTTGGCGATGAACAGACGGCCAAACGCCACCAGGTCCGCGTTTCCCTTTTCAATGGCAGCCTCGGCGGATTCGGCATCATAGCCGCCGGCGACGATGAGTTGCGTGGGTCGCGTGATCAGCGGCCGGAAGCGGGCGGTCATGAGTTCGCCGGGCTCGCCCCGATCGTTGCGCGGCTCCACCAGGTGGATATAGGCGGGCGCCAGTTTATCCAATGCGGACACGGCGTAGGAGAACGTCTCCCAGGGGCTGGAATCGGAGATGCCTCCCATATTGCCGCCCGGAGAAAGGCGAACGCCCGCGCGGCCCGCGCCGAGCACCCCGACGACGGCGCGCGTGATGTCGATCAGAAATCGGGTTCGATTCTCCACCCCCCCGCCGTACCCGTCGGCGCGGTGGTTGGTGCCGTCTTCCAGGAACTGATCGGGCAGATAGCCGTTGGCGCCGTGAACCTCCACACCATCGAAACCGGCGGCCAGGGCGTTGATGGCAGCCTGGCGGTATTCGTCAATGATCTTGGAGATTCCCGCCAGCGTGAGCGAATCGGTGGTTTGACGGACGGCGCCGGCGGGCAGGGATTCGACGGGTGCTTGGCGTCCGGTATGCCAGAGCTGGGCAAAAATACGGCCGCCTTTGCGATGCACCGCTTCGGTCACCAGCTTCCAGCCTTCGATCTGGCGCGGCGTATAGAGACCCGGTGTGTGGGTGCCCCCGTGGCCGAACGGGTTCACCGCGGTGGCCTCCGAGACGATCAACCCTGCCGAGGCGCGCTGCGAGTAGTAGAGCGCGTTCAACTCCCAGGGGACGAATCCGTCCAAGGAGCGATTGCGCGTCAGGGGTGCCATTACCAGTCGGTTCGGGAGCGTCAGTGGGCCGAGCCGCACGGGGCTTAGCAGGTATTTTGTTTCAATTTAACTATTCGTCATCACACCAAAGGGGATTTATGTGGTTCTAGTTTGGATGCAGGGCTGAAGAGGAATTGCGCTTCGGCCGATAGCACAATGATGGACCGCAACACGACCGCCGCGCTTGCGCTGAGCGCTTCCATTCTGGGCGTGTGGGCGTTTACGGGAGGCAATGAGACGCTTGCCGAGAGTTCGGTCCGCAACCGGCCGCTGCTGCGCGCAGCCTATGCCGGCGAGGTGGACGAAGTTAAGCGGCGAATTTCCTCGGGCGCGAATGTAAATGAACAGGGACCGATAGGCGTGAAAAGCGCGCCCCAATGGGTCAGCCTGGAAACCAACATGGCCTGCGGCGTAGGCTCGTGCCACGGATGCGCGATCATCATGGCCGACGGTCGCATCGCTCGGGTCTGCCATGACGGGCCGGTGTTCACCGGACCCGCGCTCTACGGAGAGACTGCGCAGTGAGCGGCAGGTTGGAGGGATCGCATAGTCACCGTGACCTGACTGTCCGCCTCGGGCCATTGACCCTGGCGCACCCGGTCGTGAACGCCTCGGGAACGATGGAACTCCTGGATCTTGCCGAAGTCTTTGGCGACGAAATGGTGAATGCCCCGCCGGTGTCAGCCTATGTGCCCAAGACCATCACATTGGAACCGCGCCAAGGCAATGCGCCGCCACGCATTCTGGAGACACCCGCGGGAATGATCAACGCCATCGGCTTGTCCGGCGAAGGTCCGGAGGCTTTTGTTCGGTACCGTCTGTCCGGCCTTCTTGACCTTCCATGCCCGATCATCTTGAGTATCGGTGGGTTTTCGGTCGCCGAATATGTGCAGCTTGCTCGAGGCCTCAGATTGGCCCTGGAGGAGAGGGTCGGCGAGGGCT
>CAYUZM010001159.1:0-2225 GCA_964449665.1 uncultured Solibacteraceae bacterium | reverse complement strand
TCCTGCTTCCTTTCGGCGACCTGCTCGAAGATGCGGCAACAAAGCTTTCAAAGGACGCCGGCTCTCGCCTCAGCCGGCGGGAAATGGCCGCTACGGCGGCCCCGCTGCATAGTTATTATTTGAACTTCAACATGCTCGACAGATATCGCAAGATCGGTATAATCTTCCTTTTCAATCCGAACACGAAAACTTACCATTACGAAGGTGCCAGCTGGCGCGAAGTGACGGCCAAACTGGCCACCATGCCCCACGTCACCCACGCCGCGCCGACCCTCTATACGCAAGTGCTCATTCCCGGCGCGCGGCAGCCAACCGGCGCCGTGTTGAAGGGAATACCGGAGCCGAAGGACACGCGCCTGCCGAGCGCGCTGCGGCAGTTGAAGGAAGGCCGTCTCGACAACTGGAACGACGTGCGCGGCATGCCCCCCATCGTCATCGGCGCGGGGCTGGCGCGCGACGCCGGGCTCGCCTTGGGAGACGTCGTGCGGCTCGTCAGTCCGCAAGGCGAAATCACCCCCTGGGGTCCGCGGCTGGTCGAACACCAGTTCCGCGTAATTGGCGTCTTTGAATCGGGCTTCTATGACCTCGATTCGGCCTGGGCCTTCACCAGCATCAAGCAGGTTCAGCGCGTGCTTGCGCTTTCCGACGTGGTCAACGCAATCGAACTGAACGTCGACGACCTTTATGCCGCCAACTCCATCGCCGGCGAGATCTCCAATGACGTCGGGCCGAAACTCGCCGCCACCAGTTGGATGGAAATGAACCGGCAAATTCTCAATGCGCTGAAGATGGAGCGCGTCGTAACGGTCATCACCGTCGGCCTGATTCAACTCGTCGCCGCACTGAACATTTTGATCTCTCTCATCATGATGGTGATGGAGAAACACCGCGATATCGGCATCCTGATGTCAATGGGCGCGCGCCGCGAGCAGATCTCTCTCATCTTCCGTCTGCAAGGCCTGCTCATCGGCGTCACCGGCACCACAATCGGCCTCACGCTCGGCTATACGCTTTCGTTCCTCGCCGATCACTACCGCTGGCTGCCGCTTGACGAAAGCGTCTACTCGCTCGCGTTCGTGCCCTTCGAACCGCGCCTCTTCGACGGCATCTGGATTGCCGGCATGGCAATCCTCGTCAGCCTGCTCGCCACCATCTATCCGGCACGCTCGGCCTCGCGCATTACGCCCGTCGAAGCCCTGCGCTACGAATAGCCCATGTGCGGAATCGCCGGCTTTACCCACCGCAACCGCCCCGCGCCGGAAGGCGTGTTGCGGCGAGCGCTCGAATCGATCCGGCACCGCGGCCCCGATCAGAACGGCGTCTTCGAATCGCCCACAGTCTCGCTCGGCGCCGTGCGTTTGAAGATCCAGGATCTGTCGGGCCGCGATCAGCCCATCCCCGATCCGGCCACCGGCACCACCCACCTCCTCAATCGCGAGATCCACAATTTCCGCACGTTACGGGCGGAGTTAGAGACCCTCGGCCACGCGTTCCAATCGCATTGCGACACCGAAGTCGTGCTCCGCGCGTTCCTGCAATGGGACACCGCGTGCTTCGCCCGCCTGCGCGGCATGTTCGCCTTCGCCCTCTGGAATGAGCCCGCCCGCCGTCTTGTTCTGGCGCGCGACCGTATCGGCATCAAGCCGCTCTACCTGCACGAGCGCGCCGGCGACATTCACTTCGCCTCCGAGTTAAAAGCGCTCTTCGTCCACCCCAATCTCCCCCGGACGCTCGACCCAACGGCTCTCAACCTCTTCCTGCGCTGCAACTACATCCCTACCGCCCGCACCCTTGCGGCAAGCATTACAAAGCTGCGCCCCGGTTGCTTTCTCGAATGGCGTGCCGGAGCGATTCGAACCGGGCACTACTGGCGGCTCCGCTTTTCGCCCCGCCCGCGCACGCTCGATGATGCCAAGGCCGAGCTCGACCAACTCCTGCGCGAATCCGTGCGCGAACATCTGGTAAGCGATGTGCCCCTCGGCCTCTGGCTGAGCGGTGGGCTCGACTCCAGTTCTATCGTAGCGATCATGGCGCAAGAATTGGAGCGACCTGTCGAGACCTTCGCGGTTGGCTTCGACGATGCCGAATTCGATGAATTGGAGTATGCGCGCGCGGCGGCGGAGACCTTCGGTACCAGACATCACGAGCTTCTACTGCCGGATTGCGATTCCGCGCTTCTGGAAAGCATTAACTATTTCCATGACGAGCCGGCTGCGGACCCTGCT
>CAYUZM010001158.1:0-2225 GCA_964449665.1 uncultured Solibacteraceae bacterium | reverse complement strand
CAAGTGGATTATCCGGCCGCCAACTGCGCCGACGCGGGCATCGGCACCGACTACTTCGTACCCTACATCGGCCTGGTCAAACGCGAAGGCATCACCATCGCCGGGCCCCGCGCCATGGAACTGGTCTATGCCCGCGTCGGCGGCGTCACCGTGCTCTCCATCCCGGAGCTTTCGTTCTCCATGTCGATCGACCGCGCGGTCTACGACGTGAACGGCATTCCCGTGTTGAACGCGCGACTCACGCTACGCAACACGCTCGCCCAACCCATCGAACTCACCTTCCCGTCCGGCCAGCGCTTTGACCTCGTCATCCGCAATGCCGCAGGCGTGCAGGTGGGCACCTGGAGCGCGAACAAGACCTTCATCGCCGCCGTCGGCACCGAACGCATCGGACCCGGCGAGCGCAACTGGACAGGCCAGTTCCCGCTTCAGGACGGCCAGAACAAGCGCCTCCCCGCCGGTAAGTACACCGTCGAAGGCTACCTCACCGTGCAGGGCGACCCCAGTCCCTACGCGGCCCGCGTCGCCTTCGAGATCATCCCCGAAGCCGAGCCCGCGCAGCCCTAACCGGACAGCGCGGCTTCGACCCCCAACTAAACCCGCGTGGCCCACGCCGCGCGGGTTTTTTTCATCTCTCCCTACACCTTCGCCGCTTCCGGATGCACCCACGGCTTCCTGTACGGCCGCCGCAACAGGCGATTCGCTTCCGCATCTCCAACCACTTCGTGCTTCACCGGGTCCCACTTCAGCGTCCGCCCCAGCTTCATCGACATGTTCGCCAGAATGCACGCCGTCGTCGAAATGTGCCCCTGCTCGATATCGGCCACCGGCTTCCCGCGCGTCGCGATGTTCTTCAGCAGATCCACCATGTGCCCGCGAATCGCCGGAGCCACATGCCGCTCCAGGTCCTTCTCCGTCTTGTCCTCCGGATACTTCTCTAACTCGTACGTGACGTCCTTATGAATCGGCTGTTCGCCGCGCGCCATCGGAATGTAGTCGTAGCTCATCACGCTCGCTTTGAGCGTCCCCTTGTCGCCATAGAACGTCGCCGCCCACGGATACTTCGCATCCGGCGGATGGCCCCATGAACGGTGCGTCCACACCACCTTCAAATCGCCAAAGTCGAACATCGCCTCTTGCGTGTCGCTGATGTTGGCCTTGCTGTTCTTGCCCACCAGAATTCCGCCCGATGACGACCCGCTCTTCGGCCAACCCAGGTCCAGCATCCACCGCGTCATGTCGAGCATGTGAACGCACATGTCGCCCACAATGCCATTGCCATACTCCATGAACGCGCGCCAGCGCCGCGGATGGCACAGCTCGTTGTACGGCCGCATCGGCGCGGGCCCGGTCCAAAACTCGTAATCGAGATTCGCCGGCGGCTTCGAATCGGGCGGATTCTGCGCCGCGCGCATGTGGTAGTAACAGCAAATCTCCACGTAGGCGATGTTGCCCAGCTTGCCGCCTTTGATGATGCGGTCGCGCGCCTCAATCAGGTGCGGCGTGCTGCGCCGCTGCGTGCCCACCTGCACCACGCGCTTATACTTCCGCGCCGCCGCCACCATCGCTTGCCCTTCCACGATGTCCACGCCGATCGGCTTCTGCACGTAAATATCGGCCCCCGCTTTGCACGCCTCAATCATCTGCAGCGCATGCCAGTGGTCCGGCGGCGCAATGAGCACGATGTCCAGATCCTTCTGCTTCAGCATCTCGCGATAGTCGTGAAACGTGCGCGGCTTCTTCTTCGACTTCTGCCGCGTGGCCACCAGGTCGGCCGCCTCGGCCACCATCGTCTTGTCCACGTCGCACAGCGAAACCACCTCCACCGGCGCCACCTGAATCAGCCGCAGAAGGTCGGACTTGCCGTACCACCCCGAGCCGATCAGCCCCACGCGCTTGTTCTCACCCGCCGCGAACGCCTGTGCCGCGCTCAACGCCGCGCCCGATTGCAGAAAGTTTCTCCGGTTCATTGTCGAGTCTCATCTTACGCCCGCCGGGACCGCACGCGCACCCATCCCCGCACGCGCACCCATCCCCACGCCACACCCGGCTCTCACACTCGCCCGTGCTGTACTAAAGAACGTGCCCCCCTCCAAAGCCGTCGTCCTCCTCAGCGGCGGACTCGACTCGGCCACCGTCCTCGCCATCGCCCGCGAACAAGGCTTCGCCTGCCACGCCCTCTCCTTCCGCTACGGCCAGCGCCACGCCTATGAACTGCACGCCGC
>CAYUZM010001157.1:0-2230 GCA_964449665.1 uncultured Solibacteraceae bacterium | reverse complement strand
CAGGTTCGTTTCCACGTTCAACGCAAAGCCGTGGGAGGTGACCCAGCGGCTCAAGTGCACGCCAATGGCGGCCACTTTTGCCGGACCCACCCACACGCCGGTCGCGCCGGGAACGCGCTCGCCGTCGAACCCGAACTCGCCAATGGCTTCCATGATCGTCTGCTCGACGGCGCGCACATAGGCGCCCACGTCGCGCTTCCACTCCCGTAGATCGAAGATCGGGTATCCCACAATCTGTCCCGGACCATGATACGTAACATCGCCGCCGCGGTCGGTCTCATGCACCTCGACGCCCGCGGCCAGCAGCGCCTCGCGCGAGAACAAAATGTTCGATTCGTGCGCGTTGCGGCCCAACGTGATCACCGGCGGATGCTCCACAAACAGGAGTTGATCGGGAATCTCGCCGGCCTTGGGCCGCGAAACAAGGTCCCTCTGCAAGGCATAGGCGTCTTGGTAGCCCATGCGACCCAGGTCGCGAAACTCGCACGGCCTATACATGGATCAGGCGTTGATGGCCATTCCGTAGACTGCGTTGAACGCTTCGCCGACAGCCTCGTAGAGCGTCGGGTGGGCATGAATGGTGTGCAACATCGTTTCGATGGTCGCTTCGGCTTCCATCGCCGTCACGGCCTCGGCGATCAGTTCGTAGGCGTGCGGCCCGATGATGTGCACGCCGAGAATTTCGCCGTACGTCTCGTCGATGACGACCTTCACAAAGCCGTCGTGCGATCCCAAAATCGTCGCCTTGGAGTTGGCAAGGAACGGGAATTTGCCGACCTTAACGTTGTATCCCTGGTCGCGCGCGGCCTTTTCGGGGAGGCCGACGCTGCCGATGCCCGGCTCGGTTTAGGTTGCGCCGGGAATGCGATTCTTGTTCACCGGCGTCGCTTCCTTGCCCGCGATGTGGGCCACGGCGACCATGCCTTCCATCGTCGCTACGTGCGCCAGTTGCGGCGTGCCCGCCACGATGTCGCCGATGGCATAAACGCCCGGCTCGGAAGTGCGTTGGTACTGGTCCACCTTCACGAAGCCGCGGTCAAGCTCCACCTGTGTGTTTTCGAGGCCAACGTTTTCCGTGTTCGGTTTGCGTCCCACGGCGACGAGCAGTTTCTCAAACTCCATCGTCTCGCGGTTGCCGTTGCCGAGCAGCACGTCGACTTTGACGCCCGCGCCGCCTTTTTCCACCTTCTCCACCTTTGCGCCGGTCTCAATGCGGATCTTCTGTTTCTTGAAGGCGCGTTCGAGTTCCTTGCTCACGTCTTCGTCCTCGACGGGAACGATGCGCGGCAGCATCTCGAAGATCGTCACGTCGGAGCCGTAGCGCTTGTAGATGGAGCCGAACTCCACGCCCACGGCGCCGGAACCAATGATGCCGAGCGACTTCGGCACTTGCTGCATCTCGAGAATCTCGACGTTGGTGAGAATGGTGCCGTCAGGCGTGAGGCCCGGCAGCATGCGCGCCTCGGAGCCGGTCGCGAGAATGATGGCCTTGGCCTCCACCGTACGGGTGCCGTCGGCGGTGGCTACTTCCACTTTCCCGCCGCCCTTGAGCTTTGCGTAGCCGGCGATGACCTCCACCTTGTTCTTCTTCATCAGGAAGGAGACGCCCTTGGAGTGCTTGTCGACGATGCCCTGTTTGCGGGCCAGTACCTTCGGCAGGTCGAGCGTGGCGCCTTGGCAATGAATGCCGTTCTCTTCGCTGTGTTGGAAGTAGTCCCAAACGTCGGCTGTGTGGAGCAAGGCTTTGGTCGGAATGCATCCCACCAGCAGGCACGTGCCGCCCAGCTTGGGCGTCTTCTCAATCAATGCGGTCTTGAGGCCATATTGGCCGGCTCGAACGGCGGCAGAATATCCGCCGGGACCGCTCCCGATCACGATAACGTCGTATGACATGGAAACTATTAGCTTAACATCCGGCCCTGTGCCTTTCTAACGCACGTACTGCACCTCGACGTTCATGTTCTTCAACATTTCCGTTTGTCCGTACTTTTGCAGTAGCGTCGGCCCAACCGTGCGAACCGGATCGACCACGTCGAACGTCTTCTGCAACTTCAGTGCCGATGCCATCCCTAGCTTGACCCACCCCATTTTTTCGTGGTGCGGTACATCCTTGTACAACAGGCGCAGCGCCTCCCACCATTCCAGCGCCTTATTGCGGTAGCCGCGCCATTGCAGCATTGCCTGGCCCGTATCGTGCCCGTTCTCCATGAGTTCGTGAATATTCTTGGGG
>CAYUZM010001156.1:0-2237 GCA_964449665.1 uncultured Solibacteraceae bacterium | reverse complement strand
GCCACGAGCAGCTCGACTACTACGCGTTCCTCCGGGATTCCGGCCTGCCGCTGGCAGAGAGGGTTCAATTGTTCGCGTTCGATCCGGTCCCAACGATGAATCGCCATAGCGGGCGTAGTGTATCATGAGGCTCTAGCATGACCTCATTCCTTCGGAGGCGCCCATGAAAGGGATTGTCCTCGCCGGTGGACTCGGCAGCCGCCTGTATCCGCTGACTAAAATCACTAACAAGCATCTGCTTCCGATTTACGACAAGCCGATGATCTATTACCCGATCCAGACGCTGGTGGACGCGGGAATCGAAGAGATTCTCGTCGTCACGGGCGGGCGGAACGCGGGCGATTTTCTGCGCCTGCTGGCCAACGGCAAGGGATTTGGACTCAAGCATCTGAATTACGCCTACCAGGAAGGCGAGGGCGGCATTGCCGACGCGCTGGCGCTGGCCGAGCATTTCGCCGAGGGCGACCGGATTTGCGTGATTCTGGGCGACAACCTGGTGGAGAACAGTATTCGCGGGGCGGTGGACGCGTTTCGCGCGCAGCCGGCCGGGGCGCGGATTCTGCTCAAAGAGGTGACCGACGCCGAGCGGTTTGGCGTGGCCGAGATTGCGGGCGACCGGATTCTGGGCATCGAAGAGAAGCCCGCCAAGCCGAAGAGCAACTATGCGGTGACGGGCATTTACCTATACGACGAATCGGTGTGGCAGAAAGTGAAGACGCTCGAGCCGAGCGCGCGCGGCGAGTTGGAGATCACCGACGTGAACAACGCCTACATCCGCGAGGGGACGATGACGTTTTCCTATATCGACGGATGGTGGACGGATGCGGGGACGTTCGAATCGCTGCTGCGGGCGGCGAACCTGGTGGCCGAGAGCCAGAAGACGGCGTCCACGGCGGTTGCGGCGGATTGAGAGAGCCATGAGCGAACCGCAACGCGCAGTGGCGCTGCCCGTGATTGAGACTCCTTCGAACGAGAAGGGGCTGGGGCATGTGATCCGGACGAAGGATTCGGCGGATCTGATTCCGGGCGTGATCGTGAACGACTTCACGTTGTGGCCGGACGACCGGGGCTACTTTCTCGAAGTGGCGCGGCTGGGCAAAGGCGAGGTGGCGGGGTTTCCGGCGGACTCGCAGGTGTCGTGCGCGCTGAGCTATCCGGGGACGATCAAGGCATTCCACTTTCACCGGCATCAGACGGACTTCTGGGTTCCGGTGCAGGGGATGTTCCAGGTGGCGCTGGTGGATTTGCGGGCGGGGTCGGCGACGTTCGGGAAGCGGAACACGCTGTACGTGGGCGCGATGCGGACGTGGAACCTGGTCATTCCGCCGGGCGTGGGGCACGGGTACAAGGTGATCGGCGAATCGGCGGCGATGCTCGTGTACCTGACCAACCGCGTTTACAATCCCGACGACGAAGGGCGCATCGCCTATAACGACCCGGGCATCGCCTACGACTGGGAGATTCAACACAAGTGAACCTGCTAGTTACCGGAGGCGCGGGCTTCATCGGTTCGGCCTTTGTGCGGCTTGTGCTGGCGACGCAACCGGGCACGCGCGTGATCAATCTCGACAAGCTCACCTACGCAGGGAACCTGGAGAACCTGGAACCGGTGGCGGCGCACAAGGACTATCGCTTCGTGCGCGGGGATATTGGCGACCAGGCGGCAGTGGAAGCGCTGCTGGCGGAAGAAGAGATCGACGCCATTGTGCATTTCGCGGCCGAGTCGCACGTGGACCGGAGCATTCTTTCGTCGAAACCATTTGTGGAGACGAATGTTTTGGGCACGCTCTCCTTGCTGGACGCGGCGCGGAAGGCCAAGCTGGGGCGGTTCGTGCTGGTTTCGACCGATGAGGTGTACGGCGATATCGACGCGCCGCACGAAGCCGACGAGAAGTTTCCGCTACGGGCGAGCAGTCCGTATTCGGCGTCGAAGGCGGGCGCGGATCTGCTGGCGTTGAGCTATGTGCGCACGTTTGGGATGAACCTGAGCGTGACGCGCGCGTCGAACAACTACGGTCCGTACCAGTTTCCGGAGAAGCTGATTCCGCTGATGATTTCCAACGCGCTCGACCAGAAGCCGCTGCCGGTGTATGGCGACGGCCAGCAGGTGCGCGACTGGCTGTATGTGGACGATCACTGCCGGGGCATCTGGGCGGTGCTGGAAAAAGGCGCGGCGGGCGAGGTGTACAACATTGGCGGGAAATGTTCGCGGCCGAACCTGGACGTGGTTCCCCGCC
>CAYUZM010001155.1:0-2237 GCA_964449665.1 uncultured Solibacteraceae bacterium | reverse complement strand
TCCTCCCACAGGTTGGCGAGGATGGCGAGCTCCAGCCACCCCTTGCGGAGCTGCGTTTCCCAGTTGTCGGACGCGGCCTGGCGGCTGTTTTGAGTCATACATCGCATTATACGATGTATAGCTATGTATGTTTCACGGCCACCCTCAGGGGGGCCGAGCGGGGATCGATGGCTTCCCGGCGCTCTGCCGGACGTTACCGGGGCCGCGTGTTGCTCGAGCCTGCGCGCCGGAATCGGCGCATCCATTGTCACGCACGCCCTGGTCGTCGCCGCCTGGCGCGGCTTCTTCAGTTGACGCACCAGCGCGCTCAGCTATTTACAGCCTTTTAACAACCGTTTAACAACCTCCGCCCCACTCCTGCCCTTATCCTGTGTGTGTGGTGAGAACGTTCTGGTTCGGGGGCCTGCTCTTGTGCCTCCCTATGGTGGCCGCGCAGCAGGCGCAAAGTCCGGCGCCGGGTGGGTATGTTGGCTCAAACGCATGCAAAACGTGCCATGCCGACGTGTGGGCGAACTTCTACAAAAACCCACACTACAAGTCCATCGCATCGGGCGCCGAGGCTCCGGAGAAAACGGGATGCGAGAGCTGCCACGGTCCGGCAAAGGCGCATCTGGAAGCGCGTGGCGGCAAGGCGACCATTCGCGCCTTCTCTGAGATGCAACCCGCGCAGGCGCTGAACGCGTGTCTTGCCTGCCATGAGAAACAGATCAGCCGTGCGCAGATTCGCCGTTCGTCGCACACGCAGGCCGATGTCGCCTGCAACTCATGCCACTCCATCCACCGGCCCAACTCCACCAAGGCGCTGCTCGCCAAGAAGCAGACGGATCTTTGCTACGGATGCCACAACTCCGTGCGCGCGCAGTTCGCCATGCCGCACAAGCACCGTGTAAACGAAGGCGCGGTGCAGTGTGTCGATTGCCACAATCCGCACGGCAGCGCCGCCCCCGCCTGGCGCAGCGGCCTTCGTCCGCGCATGACGGAAACAACCCGCGATGGCGAAGAGGCGTGTCTCAAGTGCCACATCGACAAGCGTGGGCCCTTTGCATTCGAGCATGCCGCATTGCGCGTCGACGGGTGTGAAAGCTGTCACTCGCAGCACGGTTCCATGAATGCTCGCATGTTGAAACGCCCGGTAGTGTTTACGTTGTGCCTGGAGTGCCACAACGGCGCGGGGTCGTTTGGCACTTCGGGAACCGGCGTCCCGATCCAAACGTCGTCTCACAATCTGAACGACCCGCGCTATCGCAACTGCACCACCTGCCATGTGCGTATCCATGGATCGAACTCCGATCCGCGTTTTCTGAGGTAACGGCCATGACGATGACTCCACGCACGACCGTACTTCTGCTGGCCGCCGTTACAAGCGCCCTCGCGCAACCCACCGTCGCGCCCACCCAAGAGCCCGTCGGCCGCGCGCGCGGCGAAGACGCGGGCAGCTACAACATCACGAACTCGTTCGAGCTTGGGCATCGCTTCCACTCCGTGAACGGAAATGAGGCCGCCTACCGCTCCGATATCAACTTCGGAAATGGCATCCGCCTGCTCGGCTCCACGCTCAGCGTCAACTCCAAAGAAGGCCATGGGAAGTTCTTCGACGAGATCCTGCTGAATACGCAAGGGCTCGGGAACGATCCCTATCAGTTCTCCTCGCTGCGCATACAGCACAACCGCTGGTACCGCTACGACATGAACTGGCGCATCTCCGACTTCGTCAACCCCGGGCTGAACTTCCTGCGCACCGCCCACTGGCAGAACACGCGCCGCATGTGGCAGGACCACGATCTCACGCTGATGCCGCAAGGCGCGTTCCAACTCCTCATGGGCTATAGCCGCAACTCGCAGAACGGGCCTGGCCTGTATACGCAAAACCTCTTTGACCAGCATCGCGGAGACGAGTTTCCGATCTTCGCCGATATCAACCGCCGGCAACGCGAATTCCGTCTCGGCGGGCAGGTGCAATATTCGAAGTTCAAGCTCATCCTCTTGCGAGGCTGGCAGCGCTATGAAGAGGATTCGCCACTTTCCCTGGGGGCGAGCGCTGGTGTAAACGCCACCGATGGCACCGCGCTCACTAGCTTCCGCCTCACCGCGCCCTATTCCGGCGATACGCCGTTCTGGCGTGGCAACCTCATGGGCGAGGCGGGCCGCTGGCTTGCCGTCAACGCGCGCTTCACCTATGCCGGCACGCGGCGCGATTTCACAAGCGAAGAGTCGGCCGTGGGCACGAACCGCCTGGG
>CAYUZM010001154.1:0-2240 GCA_964449665.1 uncultured Solibacteraceae bacterium | reverse complement strand
CGTTCGATTTCGACTTGCAGGTTTTTGTTGGTGGCGGCGACGACGCGGACGTCGACCTGAATGGAGTGGTTGGCGCCGACGGGTTCGAAGCGCTGTTCTTCGAGGGCGCGGAGGACCTTGGCCTGGGTTTTGAGGCTCATGTCGGCGATCTCGTCGAGGAAGAGAGTTCCGCCGTCGGCCTTTTGGAATTTGCCGGTCTTGTCTTCGGTGGCTCCGGTGAAGCTGCCTTTGCGATGGCCGAAGAGTTCGCTTTCGATCAGCTCTTCGGGGATGGCGGCGCAGTTCACTTCAACGAAGGGCGCGTGGGCGCGGGCGCTGAGGTTGTGGATGGCCTGGGCGACGAGTTCCTTGCCGGTGCCGGATTCGCCGAAGATGAGCACGCGGCCGTTGGCGACAGCCATGAGGGCCAACTGCTGGCGGAGGGCCTTCATGGGGACGCTCTCGCCGATGATCGTATAGACGCCCTGGGCGTCTTCGCGGAGGGCGGCGATTTCCTGGCTGAGGCGGCGCTGGTGGAGGGCGTTCTTGACGACGACGATCACCTTTTCGATGGTGAGCGGTTTTTCGAGGAAGTCGAAGGCGCCGAGCTTGGTGGCGCGGACGGCGGTTTCAATGTTGCCGTGGCCGGAGATGACGACGACGATGGGGCGATCGACGGCGGGGACCTCTTCGATGCGTTCGAGGGTGGCGAGGCCGTCGATGCCGGGGAGCCAGATGTCGAGCAGAACGAGGTCGTAGTTTTCGCGGCCGATGGCTTCCAGGCACGCTTCGCCGCTTTCGACGGCGATGGAGTGGAAGCCTTCGTCCTCGAGCACGCCCACGAGGGATTGGCGGATGCCCGGTTCGTCGTCGACGATCAGTATGCGCGGCCGTTTCACGTCTACAGACCATTGTGGCAGCACGGGCGTGGAGTTAGCACGTGTTTTCCCACGATGGGCGGTGGGGGCGTGGCGTGTGGCTGGCGCGGGTGGCGCGGAGGTGCGGAACGCACGCGGGGGCAAGACGCGCGAGTGGCGTGGCTCGTGCGCGGGGGTGCGAGGGCGTGGCTCACGCGGATGGGCGGCACGCGCGGTGGTGGACGGCGTGCGGGCGCGCGGGGACGAGGCGCGCCCCAGTGTTGGTCCTTGCGCGGCGACTACTTCACCTGAAGCGTTTCGACGTACTTGGTGAGGTTGTGCATGCGCATGGTGGTGAGGGACTCGTTGGTGGACATGGAACGGAAGACGTCGCCCCAGACGGGCATATCCTTCGATCCGTGGGCGGACAGGCCGACTTCGCCGTTGATGGCGTTTTGCACGGCCAAGGCGGGGAACTTACCACCGTTGCGGCGCGCGAGGATGGTGAGGTCCGAGGGGCCTTTTTTCAGGGCGGCGGCGGCGGGTCCATCACCCTTACCCGCTTTGCCGTGGCAGGCCGAGCAATAGGAGTGGTACATGGCTTGTCCGGAGGACGGGTCCGTGGCGGCGGGCCGGACTTGTTTAATGGTGGGTTTGTCCTGAGCAATGGCGAACAGGGCGGCGGCCAGCAGTGCAGCGAGTGGAAGCAATGTGCGACGCATGAAAATCTCCTGGACTGTTCATTGCACGCGCTGGGCCGCGGCGGCGGGCCAGTTTCCCGGCCGCGCGAGTTCATGCGCACGCTTACAGGCGCGCGGGGCTCAGTAGCGTTTCCGGGCCGCGACCGTTGGGGAGCGGGCCCGAGGACCGGCGAACGGGAGAACATTGAGGTTGGATTTGCTGGAAAAAGCGGGCACTTTCGCGTGGGGAGCACCGGGGCGGGGCGGGCGCGGCCCCATGCTAAACTGCGTGTTCGCTCACCGCATTCGACGCGTATGAACCGGGCCGCTTGGCGCTCATTGTGTTTTTTCACCCTCCTATGCGCGGCGGCGCGCGGACAGGAGTTGTATTCCTGGCATGCGGGGGAGGTTTCGATTCCGCTGAATGCGGCGTGGGAGTTCACGCTGCACGCGCGGGTGCGGACGCGGCATGAGTTCCGGCACGTGGCGCAGGCGCGGGTGGGTCCGCAGGTGAGCTACCGGTTGCGGCGGTATACGTTTCGCGGGGCGTACCTGTTTGAGCCGGACAATCCGTCGCCGACGGACGCGGCGAATTCGGCGGCGTGGGAGAGCGGGCACCGGATCTTTGGGTCGGCCGAGGCGAGCGTGGAGCCGAGGCGGTGGATGATGGCGACGCCGCGGTTCATGCTGGAGCGGTTTGCGGTGAAGGGACGAGGGCAATACA
>CAYUZM010001153.1:0-2242 GCA_964449665.1 uncultured Solibacteraceae bacterium | reverse complement strand
AAGACCATCTTGAAGCCCAATCGAAGACCATGATCGCGGAAGGCGTCGAACTCAATGAGGTAGTTTTCGCCGGGTTTCAAGTTGAGTCTTAGACTGACGCCCGCCGCGCGGCGGCTGGAGATGGTATGCAGCAGGGTACCACCTTGATAGAGGCGAACGGGCGGCGTTTGCACCGTGATCCCGAACCGCACTTCCATATTGACGTTGGTGGGGACACTGTTGGAGCCATCGGGGGGAATGAAAGACAATTGCGTGGGGCGAACGTTGGTGCTCGCGGCGGCAATGAAATCTGTGCCGCTGGAACCCGCGCTGTGGCCGGCCTGGTCGCGGAACAACTGGGTGTGAACCCTGTATTGGCGTCCTTCCACAAGCGGGTGGAGCGGGATCAGAAGAAGTTCGTTTGTATCGGATTGCCACTCCTTGGTGACGGGTTCGGTTCGCGTCCAGCCGCCCCCGCCCCGCATTTCCACCCATGTAAGGGGCGCTTGCGCTGCGGCGACCGAGGTGGCATCGAGGCGTTCGGAGAATTTGATTCGAACCGGGGCATCGAGCGCCGTGTAGACGATGGTGGGCGAGGGCGCCTGCCTGTCATATCGATCGCCGGTGCTAAATCGAATCGAATGCGGTGCGGCAAGGGGGACGCCGCTGGAACTACTCACGTCATCGAGGATGAGTTCATATTCGGTGAGCGGATCGAGCGGCAATTGCGGCTCGAAAAGGAATTCGCCGGCGGGGGCGAAATTCACGGCGCGAAGCGGGATACGCTCGCCGCCTCGCATGAGGCGGATCGCGCGCACATTGCTGGCCCCGATGGGCCGCTTGAACAGCAGGCTGAACCGGGGATTCATGGGAATGTCAGTTTCGCCGTCGCCGGGAGAGGTAGCCAGCAACTCCGGAGCGGACGGATCCGGATCGAACCCCACCGACATACCCATACCAATAGTGGAGAGCGTATTCCCCGCCCAGTCGCGCGCGAAAACAAAACTCGAATAGCTTTGCCCGCGCGCCCATCCGCCGGCGGCGCGAACGGTGAGCGTTCGCAGGTCGCGGCTCAGTTCCCAACTCGTCTCACCAGTGAGTTCGGTCAAATGGCGAATGTCGATCGAGGCTGGATCGAGCGGCTCGTCAAAGTACAAGATGAGGGGCGCTCCGGGATCGAAACTATGCAGCAGCTTCCCACCATCGCCGTTGAAATCGAAAAGCGAGGGCTGTTTGAGATCCACCGTGTAACCGGTTCGAAATACCCAGGACATTGGGGGCAGCGGGCGGCCCTGGCGGTCTTCGATTCCCTCGACAACGGCTTCGGTGAGAGCGCTGGGCGGCAATAGTTCGCGCGGCTCGATCAAGAGGGTAGTGGCCGAGTCTTCGGCGACCGTCGTGCGAACGGCCACCGTGCGTCCGTTCGAGATGAGACGGATAGCCGAGGCGTTCACGCTCAGGGGATTGATATGAGCGGCGAAGACGAGCGAGAGGGCCGTATTCAACGGGACGCCGGAGACGTTCGGCGCGGGCATCAGATACCGGACGGTGGCCAAGGTATCGGGAAGAGGCGCGGTTACCGTAATGACACTCCCCAACAGGTTAAACACGCCCGCCAGCGGAGACCCGGGCCGCGGCAGGATCCGGAAGCGCGCACCCGGAGCGACGTTGGCCGGCAGCGTGAGCCGCCGCACGCGAGGCCGGGGCCGCGACTCGGTATAGGAAATCTCATTGGTTCCTGAAGCGTTCGCATAGATCACCAGCGGAGCGGGTCCGGCAGGAGGCTCCACGCTGAACTCGATATCAAGCACAGCGTTCTGTGGATGAAGCGCACCGTACGAGGAAACGGTGATGCGCACAACCATCAAGTTCGTCAGCGGCGCGGACTCGGTGGAAAGTTGAACGTGCCCGAGGAAGTCGACCTCAGGCGCCATCGAGAACAGGCGGATCGACGCGCCCGGCGGCCAGGGGTCGCGCGGGCGAAACTGTGCGAGCAACGTGCCGGGCAGGACTTCCCAGATTCCCGGCGCGCGGCCTCGCGGGGAAACCACCCAGATTGCGCGATCGAGCAAGCCGGCGCTGGCGGGGCCGGAGAGTTGAATCGTGATTGCCGAATTTCCCTGCAAAGAGTTTCCTGATCCGGACGCGGGCCAGTATTGCGTGACCTTCAAAATCGAAGCGGGCGGCGGCGCGAGCGGCGCGAGATCGTAGCGGTAGACGGCGGCGCGCATCGGACTTCCGGCGAGGCTGGTCAGACCAGATG
>CAYUZM010001152.1:0-2245 GCA_964449665.1 uncultured Solibacteraceae bacterium | reverse complement strand
CTCAATCGGGAAGTTTTTGGTACGAGCCGACTGGGGACGAGACCGCCGAGCCAACCTGGCTCGCAAAGAAGTTCGTCGCGGCTCCCAAACTGCCGTTGCGTTTCTACATGGATGCAGGTCTCTTCGAGCTCGATTTTTCGGGTCGCGGCAGCGGGATACTTCTTCCGAACCGACATTTGCGAGATGTCTTGCGGGCAAAGGGGTACGAAGTGGAATATCAAGAGTTTCCCGGCGGCCATGACACTGTAAACTGGCGTGGCACCTTAGCCGACGGGCTCATCACCTTGTTCGGACAAGTCCGCTAACGCAGGACCTGGACGCCGCCCGCAATGTCAACGTATGTATCTCGGTCGCGAAACCTCCCACAGGAACCGGTCAGATCACGATCAACGGCGCAGCGTTTATCACTCCGCGCGCCGCGGGCGAGGCGAATGGGCAGAAGTGCCAGTGGCTTGGGCGCGCCGTGGGGTAGAATCGCGGGATGGTTCGCGTCACCGCTTTCTATGCTCATTCCGACGATGCTCATTTCGATTGGGATTACTACATGAACAAGCACCTGCCGATGGTGCGGGAGTTGTTGGGGGACAAGCTGCTGGCGATGGAGGTGGACCGGGGCCTGCATGGCGTGGCGGCGGGGTTGCCGCCGATGTTCATGGCAATGGCGCGGCTGGACTTCGAATCGCAGGAAGTGCTGCAGGAGTTGATGCTGAGCGCCGTTCCGAAGATCGTGGCCGATATTCCCAACTACACTTCCGTGGCGCTGCAGATACAGGTGAGCGAGTTAGTCAGTTAGTTACTGGTTGTCTTTGTACTCTTCGAGCCAGGCCATCTGAATCGCTTCGAGCTTGGCTTCGTTGGAGGCGGTGGGGTCGCCTTCGAAGTTTTCCAGTTCGATGATGTACTTGTGCAGGTCGGTGAAGCGGACGGTGAGCGGGTCGACTCCGGGGTGGGCTTCGTAGAGTTCGATGCCGAGGTCTTCGAAGTCGGTCCAGGTGAGCTTTTTCATGGGGCGGGCTCCGGTTCGGTGATTTTTGTGCCTTTTAACGCGGTGTTGACAGCGCTGTTCATGATGGTTTCGGCAAGGTTGCGGGTAGCCTCGTCGAGGGCTTCAATTTTCGCTCGGATGAGTTCGTGGCTGTCGCCGTGGTAGACGACCATCAACTCGTTCAGCGCGCGGTTGATCTGTTCGCGTTCGGGCTCGGGGAGTTCGAACCAGGCGTCGCTTTGCTTGGCCTTTTCGACGGCGTGCATGACGTTGTCGGCCTCGACGCGCATTTCGCGCACCTGGCGTTCGGCAAAGTCCTCTTCGGCCTTCTCGATGGATTCGAGAATCATGGCCTCAACCTGTTCGTCGGTAAGCCCGTAACTTGGCTTCACTTCAACCGTCTGTTCCTTGCCCGTGCGTTCTTCGCGGGCGCTCACTTGCAGAATGCCGTTGGCGTCGATCAGGAAGCGGACGGCAATGCGCGCGATGCCGGCGGGCATCGGGTCGATGCCTTTCAGATCGAAGCGGGCGAGCGAGCGGCAGTCCTTCACCATTTCGCGTTCGCCCTGCACAACGTGGATGAGGACGATGGTCTGTCCATCGACGGCCGTGGTGAACGTTTCGGTCGCCGAGGCCGGGATGGTGGAGTTGCGGTGGATGATCTTCGAGACCAAGCCGCCCATCGTTTCGATGCCGAGCGAGAGCGGCGTGACATCGAGGAGCAGCTTGTCCTCATCGGTTCCGCTCAGGATCGAGGCTTGCACGGCCGCGCCGAGGGCAACCACCTGGTCGGGGTTGAGTTCCGTGTGGGGCTTGGCGCGGAACAGGCGTTCGACGGCCTCGCGCACCAGCGGAACACGCGTGCTGCCGCCGACCAGCACGACCTCGTCGATCTGTTCGGGCGTAACACCGGCGTCGGCCATCGCCTGGCGGCAGGGGCCGAGCGTGCGGTCGACGATCGGCATGATGAGGCGGTTCAGGACGTCGCGGGTCAGCTCGCGCGTGTAGCGGCGGCCGTGGTATTCGAAGACGATGTGCGTCGAGGGCAGCACGGAGAGCGTGTGCTTAGCCTCAATGACGGCGCGGCGGAGGATTTGGACGGCCTCCTGATTCGTGGAGAGATCTTCGCTCCACTCGGTGGCCAGGTCTTCGAGCGCGATGCGCAGAAGGAGGTTGTCGATGTCGTCGCCGCCGAGGTGGGTATCGCCGACCGTGGAGAGCACTTCGAAGATGCCGTCTTGCAGGCGGAGGATGGAGATG
>CAYUZM010001151.1:0-2245 GCA_964449665.1 uncultured Solibacteraceae bacterium | reverse complement strand
TCGTAAACCGTCAACCGGATGGTCACCTTGAGCGGCGCGGCGTAGGTCATGCCGCGCTCCTCGCGCTCGGGAACGTCGTACTTCAACTGCAGGCCCACCGGGTCGCCGCAGCGGTTGCAGTAGGTGACGATATTGCGATTGAAGGTGCCGCACTTGCCGCACAGCACTTCGCCGGTGTGGAACGGATCGGTGCGAATCGACGAGCCGCAGGCCCGGCAGGTCGAACGCAAGTGATGCAGGCCCTTCAACGAACCGCACTTGCACTCCCAGTTACCGATTGAATAATCGACGAAATCCAACTGCGACAGGCCGCGGAAATCGGTGATTGGGAATACGCTGCTGAACACGCTCTGCAGACCCTGATCGTCGCGCTCGTTGGGCAACAGATCCATCTGCAGGAAGCGCTCGTAGGAGTTCTTCTGCACCTCGATCAGATTGGGAATCGGAATCGAAGCTTTGATCTTGGAAAAATCAACTCTCTCGCGGTCGAAACCGTTTGAAGGATTCTGCATGATTCACTCCTCACACACCACTCAGGCTGGCCTGGCCCGGGGTTTAGGACGACAGAACAAGTCCCCTGCTGGCAACGCGCTGGCCTTCGGCGCGCCCACCCTCAGGTTCGATCACTGCTTGCGGTAAGACTCGGTACGGCTGTGCGCTCCGTTTGAAAGGGAGCGATTGATCCGGCCGGTTGCATGAATGGAACCAGCGTGGCGAGGAAGGGAGTACCTCGCGCGAAGAGAGCACGGTAAAGAAATTGGGATCCAATGACGATACCCACAGGTAGCCACACGTTTGGATGTAGCACTCCCGCGGGAAGCAATCGCTTGAAATGCCTATGAAGGCAGAGGGGGACACACCCCTGCCTGGGTAGTTGAAGGAAAGATTCACAGGCGCAAGTTCCGAGTCCGACTCCGGCCGAGATCAATCTAAGTGTAACAAACGCCAGAAACTGGCGTCAAACGCACCCACCGCCGCACAGCCGGACCCGTCCCCGGGCCCATCCGCACCACGGCAAATACACTTCACACAATGCCTCCAGCAGTCCCGCGGACATGGCGTCCGCGAGCCCACCGGCATGCGGGGACAAGCCCCGCACTCGGCTACTTGACTTCGACTTCGGCGCCGGCGTCGACGAACTTCTTCTTCATCGCCTCGGCTTCGTCCTTCGTCACGCCTTCCTTCACAGGCTTCGGCGCGCCGTCAACCAAATCCTTGGCTTCTTTCAGCCCGAGGCTGGTGATCTCGCGAACCACCTTAATGACGTTGATTTTGTTGGCGCCGGCCGACTTCAGGATGACCGTAAACTCGGTCTTCTCTTCAGCCGCAGCCGCCACCGCGCCGCCAGCGGCCGGAGCCGCCACGGCCACCGCCGCCGCTGCCGCCGACACGCCGAGCTTCTCTTCCAGCATCTTCACGAGCTCCGACGCCTCAAGCAGCGTCAAGCCCTGAATCTGATCTGCAATAACGTTGATGTCCGCCATGATACCCAAACTCCTTTTTCCTTAATCTCGATGCCGCATCGTCCGACCCGTGCCCACTCAAGACACGCGCACGCCTACGCGGAAAACTTGTTCTCTTTCACACCCTGGTCGATCACCACCGCCAGGTTGCGGCCTACGCCATTGAGGACCGTCACCAACTTCTGCGCCGGCGCGTTGATCACATACAACAGCTTGGCGTAAATCTCTTCCTTCGAAGGCATGTTGGCCAGCGCCTCGATCTGGCCGACCTGAAACACACGCCCTTCCACGACGCCGGCCTTAAAGGTGAACGTCGGGTTGTCTTTCGCATACTTCGTAAGCGCCTTGGCCAGCGCCACCGGGTCCGACTTCGTATAGGCAATCGAGTTCATCCCCGACAGGCCCTTCAAGATCGGCTCGGACGCAGTCCCGGCCGCCGCCTTGGCCACGGTCGTGTTCTTGATCACCTTGTACCGGCCGCCGGCATCACGCACCGTCTTGCGTAAAGCAAAGTCCTGCGCCACCGTCAGCTTCTCAAACGCCGTCAAAAAGACGTGGGGCGTGCCCTCCAGCGCTTTGGCTAGTTCCTGCGTTTCTTCAATCTTCAGCGATTTCTTTTTCATGGGGAACCTCGATGCGCCTAGACTGCCTTCACGGTCACGTTATAGCTGGTGACGTCCAATGGAATCCCGGGACCCATCGTCGAACACACCGTCACGCTCTTCACGTACTTGCCCTTGGCGGCCGACGGCCTGGCGCGGTTGATCTCGTCCATGAGCGCC
>CAYUZM010001150.1:0-2245 GCA_964449665.1 uncultured Solibacteraceae bacterium | reverse complement strand
GGTGGCATTAGGTGCACCTGTGTGAGGCTCAAACGCTCCGACGGCGAGCCAATGGCGTCCGTCAGTTTGGGCAACCGGGTTCGCGCTTGTACCTACGATGCGGTGGGCAAACGCCAGGCCCTGCCGCGTACGTTCGGACTGGATCACCGCCTGCTGACAAACTCCAGCTTCTCCTTCGGCTACGACGCCAGCGGCAACCAAACGCAAAAGGGAGTCGTCGTCCGGAACTTCGACGTGATGAACCAGATGACCCAGGCCAACGGCGGCCTGTTCGGCTACGACATGTTCGGCAGGTTCATCCGGCGGCAGTTCGCCACGCAATTTGTCTATGACGAATCGCGCATCATTCAAAACGTCGTCAATGGAGGCAACCGCGAGCGCTACGTGCTGCATCCTCAAACGAACGAGCCGCTGTTCCAAACCGGAGTCTCCATTACGCCGCACTTCTATCTGAACGGCCTGATGGGCTCGGTGACGGCGATGACGGACGCCGCGGGCACGGTCGTGCACCGCTACGGCTACGACGCCTGGGGCGAGTATATCCAGAACACGGGCATCTTCAGCGGCAATGCGCTGGTGCAACCGTTCACGCCGTTCGGCTACACGGGCGCGGTTTGGGATGGCGGTGCGCAGGCCTACATCATGCAGTCGCGTGTGTATGATCCCGCGCAAGGGCGGTTTCTGCAGAAAGACCCGCAGGGCGGCAACATGTTCGAACCGTCCACACAGCACCCCTACATCTACGCGAAGAACAATCCGCTGTCCTATGTGGACCCGAGCGGTCAGGTGGCCGCGGCCGAATACGCGTTTCTCATCACGCAGAACACGGCCGCCAAGGTGTCGGGAGCGATCATCGGCACCGGGGCGGGCTTCACGGCGACCACGCTCTACTTCCTCGGCGATTTCCTGGGCCGCGTGACGCCCACGGGCTTCGATCTGGCGACGGCGTGGCAGCAGTCGGCCAATGCCGCCAAGGCCTACTCGAAGGGCATCGAAGACGCCGCCGCTTACTTGGACACGGAAAACATCAGCGTCGCCGACGGCATGATCAACGGTCTGCAGGCGGGAAGCCCCGCCGGCTGCGGCGTGACCGCTCCTGGCGCGCCCGGCTATATGCCGAACGGCTTCGGAAACAATCCGCAGTACCAAGGGGTCGCAGGCACGGGCTTCCAACCGAAGATCGGCCCCGGCGGCCCGAAGATCACCTACAGCTTGCCCGCCATCCTGGGCTTCCAGGCCGGTGGGTTGGCCTGCGGCAATTCGCTGGCAAACTCCTGGATCGCGGCCAACGCCCCATAAACCGGGGTCGGCCGTTGAGATGGGCAATGGAAAGAATCCGGAGAATCACCATGCGCGATGGCGATGCCTGGAATCGATTGGGCAACCTATTCACAGAGGCCCTCGAACTGCCGGTGGCGGCACGAACCGCGTACCTGGCCGAACACTGCGCCGGCGACTCGGAGGCGCTTGACGAGACCCTCCGGCTGCTCGATGCCAACGAACGAATGGGAAGCTTTCTCGAAAAGCCGGGCGCGGCGCTGCACCGCATTGCGGTCGAGTTGCAGCCCGGCGGACTGCCATGAGCGCGAAGACACCCGGCCGCGCAGTTCCATCGCGCCGCGGATGCCACGCGGCCATTCTCTGGAACCACTCTGGTGGTGACCTGGTTTGCTAGCGCTACCGCGACGTGCGTTGATACGGCTGCCTCCGCGCGCATCTCCCTCGGCCCGGTGCGCGCCCCGGCCGCGGGCGCGTCAGCCGGGGCGCGCACGATCCCGGGCGGCGCATCAACGACATGCCGTCGTCCCTCATAATGAGTTCATGACGCGTCCGGCCGACATCGAGGAGGTCTACTCCGAGTTGCGCAAGATCGCCAGCGCGCACCTCAGCCGCACGCCCCGCCGTCCCAGCCTGCAAGCGACCCAACTCGTGCATGAAGCCTGGCTCCGGCTGTCCGGCAAGGGTTGGAACAGCCGCACGCATTTTCTCGCCCTAGCCTCACGCACCATGCGAATGCTCGTCATCGACTCTGTCCGCGCCCGCATGGCGCAGAAGAAGGGAGGCGGGGGCGAGCACCTGCAGTTAAACGACGACGTCGAGTTTGCCTCGCCCGCGGGCTCGATGCCGATTGAACAGATCGTCGAAGTGGACCGCGCCCTGGAGGAACTCGCCGAAAAGGACGAACGGAAGGCAAAGGTCGTGGAGATGCGCTGGTTGGGATCCAGCATGATCACGCGCATGCGCA
>CAYUZM010001149.1:0-2247 GCA_964449665.1 uncultured Solibacteraceae bacterium | reverse complement strand
TTTGGTGACGAGGTCCCAGGCGTACTCGATCGCTTGCGCCTTGAAGTAGTCGCCGAAGCTGAAGTTGCCCAGCATCTCGAAGAACGTATGGTGGCGGCGCGTGTAGCCGACGTTCTCCAGGTCGTTGTGCTTTCCGCCGGCACGAACGCATTTCTGGGCCGTAACGGCGCGGGAATAATCGCGCTTTTCCTGTCCGAGAAAGAGGTCTTTGAACTGATTCATGCCCGCATTGGTGAACAACAACGTGGGGTCGTTGGCGGGAACCAGCGAAGAGGAGCGCACGACGGCATGGCCGCGCTGATGGAAGAAGTCCAGGTACTTCTGGCGAATTTCGTGACCGGTCACAAGCTCTATTGTGGCATGGGGGTGCCGGTACGACGCTCCGCACCGGAGCAACTCTCGCAACCGCCTAATCGTGGACGCCGATTTCCCGAACCACTTCCGCCATCACCTCCGGCGCGCTGCCACGATGGTTGGTGAGCAGGTCGTGGCTGGGTTTAATGGACTGGTACATCACACGTACCGTGATCCGGATGGGACGGTTTCCAGCCGGAATGCTGTACCGAACTGTATCGCTTCCCGCGACAAAGTCCGTATCGCCCCTCAACCCACGCGGCGCAAGGTTGGCGTCGGTTTGGAACCCTTCGGGCAACAGCCGGTTGTCTTTCGTGTAATGAGCGGCGCGAAGAAGCAAGGTGACGGGCCGATGATCCAAGCCGGACATCTGGGCCTCGTACACCATCGCCTGCTCTGGCCGCTCAATGAAGGTGTGATGTGGCTGTTCCTCGAACGGTGTTTGCGGAGAGCCGGATTCGAAGAGTATTTCTCCCATGCTCTCCGCCTTCATGTGAATCCACATGCGGCGGCTAGGATGTCCGGTGGGCAGCTTATGGCCCGTCCGGTTCCGCAGGGTCACATCCACGAAGAGCCGGCTTCCGGACCGCGTCGCGCCCATGCTGACGGCTATGGCGGATTTCAGGAATTTGCGGTTCAATTCCACCGTGCGTAACAGGTCACCGGCGCGACCCGAGTATTGGCGGGCCAGCAATGGTGGAACTACCGTGTTGGCGCCCAGGAATGCATGCTGGCCAAACGGAGAGCGGGGCGAAGTAGGCGGAAAGTAGCCGGAGCCGTTGGGACGGTGGGCGATGTATTGAGGTACCGGGGTGGCGGAAGAATCGGCGAGAACGGGCATATGGCAATCCCGGCACGATGTTCCACGCTGAGCAAAGCCGCTGGCGCGCCATTCGAGGTAAGGCGCCTGTTCGAGAAACTCGCCATGCTGATTGCCTTCGGCGTCGAGTACGGGCGTGATCACGGTGTGGCAGCTTCCGCACAGCGACGATTCCAGAATGTGGGGTCCATACTCCGGCAGGTAGCCGGCCATCATCCGCATGGGCATGGGAAAGGGATCGCGATGAGGCCCAAAGATGCGCGATTCTCCGTTTAAGCGAAAACCTGCGTCGAAGGAATCGCGCGTTCCCAGGTTGTCCGGCTTGATCTGGTGACATACCGTGCAGGTGATGCCCTCTTCGGCAAGCGTTGGATCGAATTGGCCCGCCGGTTGGTGGCAGCGAATGCAAGTTTCGCGCGTAAGGCGCTCCGCGCCGGGAGTGGACGAGTTCTCGTGCCGCACGGCCGCTTGCCAGTATGGATCCACGCCCGCATGGCGCATCATCGTGCCCAGCCATAGCCAGTATGGGGCTACCGACGCACCATCGGCCGCGTTTGTTGCCGCCGGGGGTGCCGCGAGGAAGGTATGGCACCGTGCGCAAACCAGCGCGCTGCGCATCGCTGGTTTTTGTGCGAACGCCGGCGCTACCAATAGCACCGCAGCCAGCAATTGACGTCTCACAAGATGTGGACTCATTTGACTGCCGCGGGTGACAGGAAAGAATCGCGGGGCCCCGCAAGGAACCCCGCGCGCCAAGGAGCGTTTTGTGGCGTGAAACTCGTGAGCGGGCAGCGCTTGCCGTGCTGGTATTCGGCGCGCGGCGCGGCGGACCCGCTACTGTATCAGACCGCGAGTTCGCGCAACAGGTTTCGTGCCGCTTCCGCCGGATCGGCCGCGCGCGTGATCGGACGCCCCACCACCAGGTAGCTGGCCCCGTTTGCCATCGCTTGCGCCGGAGTGGCCACGCGCTTCTGGTCACCCGTCTCGGCGCCCGCCGGACGCACGCCCGGGGTCACCAGAACCTTCGTCGGTCCCGTCACCGCCCGAACATCGGCTACCTCGAGCGGAGAGCA
>CAYUZM010001148.1:0-2249 GCA_964449665.1 uncultured Solibacteraceae bacterium | reverse complement strand
CTCGTGCCGTCCCGCCTCGCCGCCGCCGGGAATCCGCGCCTTTGCGTGCTAAACTCGAAATCGTCATGAAGGGCAACCCACAGGTTCTTGCTTACTTACAGGAAGTGTTGAAGGCGGAGTTGACCGCGATCAACCAGTATTTTCTGCACGCCGAAATGCTGCAGAACTGGGGATACCAGCGCCTCTACAAGTACACGCGCAAGGAATCCATCGAAGAGATGGTTCACGCCGAGAAGGTGTTGGAGCGCATGCTCTACCTGGACGGTTCGCCCAACATGAGTGAACTGTTCGGGCTCCGCATCGGCCAAACCGTAAAGGAGCAGTTCCAGAACGATCTGGCGCTCGAACTGGAAGCCCTGCCGCGCCTCAACAAGGCGATCGCGGTGGCCACCGAGGTCGGTGACAACGGCTCGCGCGAATTGTTCGAAGAGATCCTGGTCGACGAAGAAGAACATGTCGACTGGCTCGAAGCGCAGCTCCACATGATCGAAGAAATGGGCATCCAGAACTACCTGGCCGCCCAGATTCATGAAGGCGAAGCCAAAGGCTAGCCGCCGCTAATTCCGCTCCAGCCATTCTTCAATCTGCGGCATGGCCGCTTCGGCCGCTTGCCGTCCCGCCTGAATCATGCGCTCGGTCTGATCGAACGAATCCCAGCCGAACGTATTGATTTTCGGCGTAAGAATAAGGTCCGCGCCGGGACGCCAGCTCGGCCCCGTCTGCGCCTGCAGAATCTGAAAACAGCGGTTGATCACCTGCGCCAGGTTGCTCGGATCTTGCGGCACCTCGTCCATCTCCAGCGACACCGCAATCACCTTCGCCGCGCCGAGTTGCCGCGCCGTGGGCGCCGGAACATCGAGCGCCATCCCGCCATCCACAAGCAGTTTCCCGTCAATCTCGATCGGGCGAAACAACCCTGGATACGCGCAACTCGCTCGCACAGCCGGAACCACGTCGCCGCGTTGCGAGTACACCACGGGATCGCCCGACTTCAAATCACAGGCCACCACACCCAGCGGAATGCGCATGTCCTCGAAGTTGTGCACCGCAAGCAGCCGCCGCAAAAACGTGTCCATGCGGTTGCTCGTCATCAGCCCCATCTTGGAAATCGTCCAGCCCGCCACATCTTTGAACTTCATCCGCCGCGCCAATTCGTCGAGCTTATGCAACGGCGTGCCGCTGGCGTACGCCGCCGCCATCATCGCCCCTGAACTCACGCCCGTTATTGCCGCAAGTGGAACCCTATTCTCCTCCAGCACCTGGAGCACGCCCAGGTGCGCAATCCCTCGCGCGAACCCGCCGCCCAGCGCTAACCCGACTTTGCTTCGCCGATAACCGTCGCCGCTTCCATATAGAAATCTCCAAAGGCTGCTATGCGCCCGTTCTAGCGTTTTTGTGGATTGCTCCCGTGATTGATCGGACGAATCGCCCATGAATGGCAATCTACTACACTGAGGTCTATGCGGCGATCCGAAACGCTTCTCCTGGTGTGCTTGTGCTGCCTGCCACTGTTTTCCCAGGAGCGTCCCTTGGCCGCCGGCGCTGCCGAAGTCCGGTCGCAGTTGGATCGCATGAAGGTTCTCGGCGGTGTCCTCATGATCGCCGCCCATCCGGACGACGAGAACACCGCCGTCCTTGCCTACTACGCCCGGGGACGCCACTTTCGCGCTGGCTATCTCTCGTTGACGCGCGGCGAAGGCGGACAAAACCTCATCGGCTCCGAACAGGGCGATCTCATGGGCGTCATTCGAACGCAAGAGTTGCTCGCCGCCCGGCGCCTCGACGGCGCGCAACAGTTCTTCTCGCGCGCCATCGACTTCGGCTTTTCCAAGACGGCCGCCGAGACGCTCGACAAATGGGGGAAGAGGGAGGTCTTGGGCGATGCCGTGTGGGTCATTCGCCGATTCCAGCCCGACGTCATCGTTCTGCGCTTCAGCGGAACGCCGCGCGACGGGCATGGCCACCACCAGTCCTCGGCCATCCTCGGCAAAGAAGCCTTCGAAGCCGCCGCCGACCCGGCGCGCTACCCCGAGCAATCGAAGTACGTCAAACCCTGGCGTGCCACGCGCGTCATCTGGAACTCGTTCTCCTTCACGCGCGAAATGGAACAAGAAGCCGCGAAGACCGCGCGCATGACCGTCGATACAGGAGAATACGATCCTTTAATCGGATATTCGTTCGGAGAAATCGCCGGTATGAGCCGCAGCATGCACCGCAGCCAGGGCATGGGTGCGGCCGAACGCAAAGGC
>CAYUZM010001147.1:0-2252 GCA_964449665.1 uncultured Solibacteraceae bacterium | reverse complement strand
ACCGCCTCCGTCCTCCACTACCTCGCGCAACACTACGAACTCGACGTCCTCCTCTTCCGCGAACCCCATGCCGGCGACCCCGCCGCCGCCCTCCCCGCCGGACTCGCCTCCCGCACCGGCGTCATCGAACTCCCCCTGCACGCGCGAACCCTCCCCGCCCGCATCCAACGCAACGCCCTGCGCCTCCTCCGCGGAGTCCCCCCGCTCTGGGACCGCTTCGCCGGCTTCGAACCGCGGGTCTCGGCGTTCGTCCAAGGCCGCCAATACGGGCTCGCCATCATCGAGCACTTCTGGTGCGCCCCCTACCTCCGCGCCATCCGCCCCCACGCCGCCCGCGTCGCAATGAATCTCCACAACGTCGAGTCCGCCCTCCACTACCGCTTCGGCCTCGCTGAAGGTGGACTCGCCCGCCTCGCCCACACCCGCTTCGCCCACGCCTACGCACGGCTCGAGCGCGAATGGCTCCCGCAATTCGATCTCCTTCTAGCCGCGTCCGAAGAGGACGCCCGCGCCCTCCACGCCGCAAACGCCATCGTCTATCCCAACGCGCTCCCCCTCCGCCCGCAAGCCACCGCGCCAGCCCATCCCCCCGCGCCCCGCGCCGAGCCTCCCCCCGTCATCGCCTTCAGCGGCAACATGGAATACCACCCCAACGTCCAGGCCGTCCGCTGGTTCGCTCGCGAAATCTGGCCCCGCGTCCGGCAGGCCCGCCCCGACGCGCAATGGCTCCTCATCGGCAAGAATGAGCACGCCATTCAAAGCCTCATCGCCCGCTCTCCCCAGGTCCGCTGCACCGGAATGGTCGAAGACGCCATCGCGGAACTCAGCCGCGCCGCCCTCGCCGTCGTGCCGCTGTTGAGCGGATCCGGCACCCGCCTCAAAATCCTGGAAGCCTGGGCCGCCGGCGTCCCGGTCGTCTCCACGCCCCTGGGTGCCGAAGGCCTCGAAGTGGGCCACCCCTCCCCGCCCATCCCAAACGCCCCCCTCGCCCTCGCTACCACCGCTGTCGAATTCTCCACCACAATCGTGCAACTTCTCAACGACCCCGCCGCCCGCGCCGCCCTCGCCCACGCAGGCCGCCGCCGCTTTGAACATTCTTTTACATGGGACGCCGCTTGGAAGGTGTTGAGCGGGGCGGGCTTATGACTATACTAAAGAGACTGTGCGCGGGCCTGTCCTGCAATTGGGTGATGGATCGGTCTTAGTACGCATGGCGAGAACTGATTGCATGCGCTTTTCCGTTGATGCACACGCTGTCGGGCGCAAACTCACAGGCAACGAAGTCTACATCCGGAGCCTTCTCAACGAGACCGCTTTCCTCGATTCCGGCAACGAACTCATCGCCTACGTCTCCGAACCCGGTGCCGCACAACAACTTGACCCCCGCATTCAATGCCGCACCGTCTCCCGTAATCCCTTCAAACGCCTCGGTTGGGACCTCCGCCACCATCTCCGCCGCGATCGCCCCGACCTCGTTCACGTCCAGTACACCGGACCCCTGTTCTCTCCCGTCCCCATGATCGCCACCGTCCACGACGTCAGCTTCGTCGAACGGCCCGAATTCTTTCCCAAGGCGCGCGCCTTGCAACTCCAGGCCACCGTCCCCCGCACCATCCAGATGGCCGCCGCCATCCTCACCCCAAGCGAGTTCTCCGCCCGCGCCATTGAACGCGTCTACGGAACCGATCCCGCCAAAATCCACGTCGTCCACAACGGCGTCTCGGCCTCTTTCCGCCCCGTGGCCCGCGAAGTTGCCCAGGCCGAAGTTCTTCGCCGCTTCTCCCTCCCCGCCCCCTACATCCTCACCGTCGGTGACCTCCAGCCGCGCAAAAATCAGGAAGGTCTCATCGCCGCTTTCGAAGACCTCATGCGCGAGCGCCCCAATCTGCCGCACCACCTCGTCATGGCGGGCAAAGGCAACTGGCACGCCGCCCAGGTCCACGCCCGCGCCGCGCGTTCCCCGCTTCGCGATCGCATTCACTTTCCCGGCTTCGTCCCCGACGACGCCCTGCTTCACCTATACGGCGGCTGCGATCTCTTCGTCTTCCCCAGCTTCTACGAAGGCTTCGGCATCCCCATCCTCGAAGCCATGGCCTGCGGACGCGCCGTCGTCTGCTCCGATGCCAGCGCCACCGCTGAGGTCGCCGACGGTGCCGCGCTGCTCTTCTCTCCCTTTGACCTCACCGCCATGGCCACCGCCATGCGCGACGTTCTCGTCGATGCCGAACTTCGCGCAAGAATGGAACGGCTGG
>CAYUZM010001146.1:0-2257 GCA_964449665.1 uncultured Solibacteraceae bacterium | reverse complement strand
CCCCTACTTCTCCACCGACACCGCCGCCGCCCTCCGCGCCCTCGAAATCAAGGCCGAAATCCTCGCCAAAGCCACGCGCGTCGACGGCGTCTACGACAAAGATCCGTTGCAGCACGCCGACGCCGTCATGTTCAAGGAAATCGGCTATACCGAGGTCCTCTCGAAACAACTCAAAGTGATGGACGCCTCGGCCGTCGCCATGTGCCGCGACAACAAGCTCCCGATCGTCGTGTTTAACCTGAACACGCCGGGCAATATAATGCGAATGGCGATGGGTGAACCCGTGGGAACTCAAATCCACGGCTGATCGAAACCCATCGTGCCAGCGGAGTAAACAATCTATGACCGCTACTAACGTGAAGGAAGTGGAATCGGGCGCGAAGACGCGCATGGAGAAAGCCACCGCCGACCTGCAGCATGCCATGGCCAGCGTCCGCACCGGTCGCGCCTCGGTGAGCCTGCTCGACAACATCCGGGTGGACTACTACGGCACGCCGACGCCCCTCAATCAGGTGGCCACGCTGCATGTTCCCGAACCGGCGATGATCACCGCCCAGCCCTGGGACTCCTCCGTCATCGGCGCCATCGAAAAGGCCATCCGGTCCTCCGACCTCGGCCTTAACCCCGCCAACGACGGCAAGCTGATCCGCATTCCCATCCCCGCCCTCACCCAGGAGCGCCGCAAGGACCTTGTGAAGCACCTCCACAACGTCGCCGAAGAACACCGCGTCTCCCTGCGCAACATCCGCCGCGATGCCAACGAAGCCCTCAAGAAGCTGATGAAGGACAAGGCCATCAGCGAGGACGACGAACGCCGCGGCCTCGACGAAGTGCAGAAGATGACCGACGGCTTCATGAAGAAGGTCGACGAACTCGCCAAGGCCAAGGAAAAAGAAATCCTCGAGATGTAGCCCCGCGGCGCCGGCGCACGAGGCCACGCATGGGCGCCCGCACGGCCCTCGCCCAACGCTCCACGCGCGCCGCACGCTCGGCCCACGTCCAACTCTCGGCCCACGCCACCCCGAGCCGCATGCCTTCCCCGAGGAACGCACGCGTCTCCTACGACCCGCATGCCTCCCCTAACCGGCACGCGTTCCCCCAATCGGCACGCGTTCCCGAACCGGCACGTGTTTCCGAACCGGCACCTGTTCCCAAACCGGCCCCCCGCGCCCCACGCGGCCCCCAATTCGCCCGGGAACAAATCCAGCCCTCCCGCTGTCCAAGACGGCGGAGGGCTTTTTCATGTTCGAAACTTCCGTGGTGCCAACGGCCCCAAGAGGGCGACGCTCTGCTTTGCTATCGGTTTCCACCGCGTTGCAACTCGGCCTCATCGCAGCCGCCGTCATCATCCCGATGGCGCATGTCTCCGCGCTGCCACCCGTGAAACTGGTGCCGCGCCCACCCACTCCCAAGCTCGACCACGTCAAGCTCGTGCCCATGGACGAGAGCCTCAAGCGCGCCGCCATGGCCGCCGGGGCGCGCGTGCAAGTTTACCAGCCTCGGCCGTTTACCGCGCCCACAAGCGTCCCTGATAAGCCCGCCGCGCGCATCTTCGATGATGTTGGCGCAATGCCCCCTGGCTTCATTCCAAGCGGCGACTCCACCGGCGTGCCCGGACTCTCCCCCACATTCGATCCTCAGCAACGCACCGCCGCCGCTCCACCACAAACGCCCAAGCCCCCCACCCCTACCGCAAAGCCAACCGAACCCACCCGCGTCCGCGTCGGAGGCATCGTCCGTCAACCCAAACTCATCCGCGAAGTGCGCCCGATCTACCCGCCCCTCGCCCGCCAGGCCCGCATCCAAGGCGTCGTCAAGATCAACGCCATCGTCAGCCGCGACGGCTCCGTCCAGTCCCTCCAGGTCGCCGGCGGCCATCCGCTGCTCCTCGCGGCCGCGATGGACGCCGTGCGCCAATGGAGATACGAACCCACGCTCCTCAACGGCGAACCCGTCGAAGTCGTCCTCGTCGTCGACGTCAACTTCCGCCTATCGAACTGAGCGTTACCCGCGCCGCCGCCGCGCCGCCGCCACCGCCGCCAGGCCCGCGCCCATCAGCAGTCCGGTCGCGCGCTCCGGCACCTCGCCGCCCGTCCCGTCGTCCAGCGTGAAGTCGTCCACCACGGACGCCTGCCCGCCACCGGCCGGATTGGCATACCCGCCGATGAACGACACCAGCGCCCGCACTTTCGCCGTTCCCGCCGGAGCCACCGCTTGCAGTGAATACTTCTTATAGTTGAACGCCTGGCCATTCGGC
>CAYUZM010001145.1:0-2257 GCA_964449665.1 uncultured Solibacteraceae bacterium | reverse complement strand
GAAGTTAGGCCACGCCCGCATAAGGCCCGGGAGGGCCTGCACGGAATTCCCGAAGTCGAACGCGTGGTTGCGCAAGCAGGCCGCCCCGACGATGGCACAGACCCCAAGCCCATCAACATGGTCGAGGTCCTGGTCGACCTGAAACCCCTCGAAGAGTGGCGCCCGCATGTCACCAAAGAGGACCTGATCGCCCAAATGGAAAAGCTCATGGACGATATGCCCGGCGTCAAACCTTCGTTCTCGCAGCCGATTCGAGACAGCGTTCTCGAATCGATCTCTCAAATCGACGGCCAGATCGTCATCAAACTCTTCGGCGACGATTCCAGCCTACTTAAGAAGAAGATCGAAGAGGTCCGCGAGATGATCGAACCGATCCGCGGCGTTGGCCGTGCCTTTGTGGATCGCGCCGGCCGGGTCCCCCAACTCCTGATTGAAATCGATCGTGAACGAGCTGCCCGCTACGGACTCAACGTTGCCGAGATTGAAGACGTCATCGAAACCGCCCTTGGTGGCCGTCCCGCCACGCAAATCTGGGAGGGTGAGAAGCGCTTCAGCGTCGTAGTGCGCTTGCGCGACGAGCAGCGCAACAACGTGGAAGCTCTCCGCGGCCTGCTGCTCGACGCGCCGGACCGTTCGCAGGTTCCGCTCGATCAGGTCGCCAAGATCGGGGTTCAGGAAGGCGTCATGAACATCAGCCGCGAGGGCGGCCGCAGCACAGCCGCCATCGGAGTCTTCATCAAGAATCGCGACATGGGGAGCCTCGTCGAGGAGATGCAGTCCGTCGTCAACAAGCGCCTGAAACTGCCCACCGGCTACAGCATTACCTGGGGCGGCGAATTCGAAAACCAACAGCGCGCGATGAGCCGCCTGCTCACGATCATTCCGGTCAGCATCCTGCTTATCTTCGTCTTGCTCTTCGAAGCGTTCAAAACCGTCAAGAGCGCCGCGCTTATCCTGCTGAACGTACCCTTCGCCTTAATCGGCGGCATTCTCGCGCTCTATCTCACCGGCATCCATTTGAGTGTCTCGGCCGCCATCGGTTTCATCGCCTTGTTCGGCCAGGCCGTACTCAACGGCGTCGTCATGGTGAGCCACTTTAATGAGAGGCAAGAAGCGGGAGAATCACCCTTCACGGCGGTGTTCGAAGGCGCGCAAACGCGACTGCGCACCGTGCTGATGACCTCCATGCTCGCCATGCTCGGACTGCTTCCGATGGCTCTCTCGCACGGCATCGGCTCTGAGGTGCAACGGCCGCTCGCCGTCGTGATTATCGGCGGACTTGTGTCGGCAACCATTCTCACTCTGATCGTCCTGCCGTCGCTCTACGTGCTCTTCCACGCCGGGCCCGACACTCAGGAACTCTAACCACCATGAGACGTCTGCTCTATCTCGTCCCCGCCTCTTGCCTCGCTCTCTTCGCGCAGGCGACGCCCACGCTCACACTCGACCAGGCTGTCCACGAAGCCATGGCGAACAACCTCGATCTGGCCGCCGCCCGCTACGGCATCACCATCGCCGATGCGCGCCAGATCACCGCCGCCCTACGCCCGAACCCCGTGCTCACGGCCAGCGCCGATCATCTCGATCTCCTTGGCACCGGCTATAACACCATCAACAATGGAGGCCCCAACGAATACGCCCTGCGCACAGACTTTGTCCTCGAACGCGGGGGCAAACGCGCCGCCCGCATCAACCTTGCGGCCGCCGATCGCTCCGTCGCGCAGCTTAGCTTTCAAGACGCCATGCGCCGCCTTCTCTTCGAAGTCGCAAGTGCGTTCGTCGAAGTTCAAACGGCAAAGGAAAACCTGACCCTCGCACAAGACAACCTGCGCACGCTGAACAGCATCGTCGCCATCAACACCGCGAGCGTGGCCACGGGCGATCTTGCCGGCGTCGGACTCGAACGCTCCCAGGTCGGCGCGCTTCAAAAACAAACCGCTGGGCGCAAGGCCGGACTGGGGCCTCGTGCGGCCAAGTCCGCGCTGCAACTTCTCCTTGGCCGCACGGGCATAGCCCAGGAATTCGATGTCACCGGCTCCATCCGGCGCGACACGGGGATGCTCCTCCTCGAAGACCTCCGTACCCGCGCCCAAGCCCAGCGCCCCGACCTGCTTGCCGTCCGCCAGTCGCAGGCGCGGAACCAAGCCGATCTTCGCCTCCAACTCGCGCAAGGCAGAATCGACTACACCGCCGGGGTCGAATACCGCCGCCAGCAGGCTGCCAACGCCTATGGCAACTCCATCGGCCTCTTCTTCAG
>CAYUZM010001144.1:0-2265 GCA_964449665.1 uncultured Solibacteraceae bacterium | reverse complement strand
AGAGCGGTGCCGCTGGCTCTCTACGCGCGGCCCGGTCGCCGGCCCCTTCGCCTGACCCGAATGGCGCGACGGTACCTTCGCAAACCCCCGCGACGGCAACGGCCTTTTCATCCCCATTCACGATCCCGCCACTACGACCGCCAATCCCGCCGGCTCGGGATTCGTCCGCCAGCTCTTTCCCGGCAACGTCGTTCCACGCGCCCGCATGGACCCGCTTTCTCTCCGCGTGCTCCCCTACCACCCCACGCCCAACGCCACGCCGACGAATCAGTTCACCGGCGCCAACAATTACGTCGCTCTCGTCCCTTCCATCTCCGACCAGGGCGTCACCAACGTCCGCGTCGACCACCGCTTCAACAACAACAACTCCCTCTTCTTCCGCTATTCGGCCAATCGGAACACCCTGCTGAACAAAGGCTGGGGCCTCGAAGCCGCCGACCCCGCCGCCCGCAACGACCAGCGTGATAACCACAACGCTGTCGTCAACTACAGCCGCCTCTTCGGTTCGTCGATCCTCAACGACCTTCGCGTGGGTGTCACGCGCCAGTATCTTCCCTTCCTGCATCCGTCGTTCGATGAAGGCTGGCCCGCCAAGCTTGGGTATCCCTCGCAGATTCCCCAAGACCAGTTCCCGCCCGTCCAGATCACCGGCCTGCTCGCCATCGGCTCCACCGGCTTCTCCGGCGGCCTACGCGCGCAGAACATTACCCAGATCACGGATAACGTCATCATCACCCGCGGCCGCCACAACTTCAAAACGGGCTTCGATATGCGCTGGTGGCGCCTCAGCTTTATTAACCGGCTGCAGCCTTCCGGTCTCTTCAACTTCACCGGCAGCCTGTCGAACGATCCGCAGCGCCCGGCCGGCACCGGCTCCGGCACGGCTGACTTTCTCCTCGGTGAAGTGGCCTCCGGCAATCTCGGCGTCCGCCCGTTCTTCCAATTCCGCGCCATCCCCCTCGGCCTCTTCTTCCAGGACGACTGGAAGGTCTCGCGGACCCTCACTCTGAACCTCGGCGTCCGCTACGACGTCAGCTTCGGCCCCAGCGAAATGCACAACCGCTACTCAAGCTTCGATCCCTTTATTCCGAATTCCTCCACCGGAACCTCCGGCCAGCTCCTCTACGCAGGCAACGGCAGCTTCCCCAAAAACTTCGTTGACCGCGACAACAATAACATCGGTCCGCGCATCGGCTTCGCCTGGGATCCACGCGGCAACGGAAAAACCGCCATCCGCGGCGGCTACGGCTTGATCTACCTCATGCTCGAAAGCGGAAACGCCGTTCCAGACAACGCCTCGGCGTTCGGCTTCTCCGTCGACACGCCCTTCGTCGCTCCCGGCGCGGGGCCGTTCAAAGCGTTCCAATTCAGCCAGGGCCCCAGCTTCCTGCTGCAGCCCCAAGGCCCGGCCGGCGGCCCCAACGCCTTTCGCGGATTCGGCGTTCGCTATCAGGACCGCAACGCTCCCGCCGGCTACATGCAACAGTGGAACTTCGCCATCCAGCAATCCATCGGCAAAGGCGTTGTCGTCAGTGCCATTTACGCCGGATCGAAGGGCACCAAAATCTTCGGATCGAACTACAACGTGAACCAGTTGGATCCAGCCAACTTCCGCCTCGGCCTCGCACTGCAAGATCTCGTTCCAAATCCATTTGCCGGCCAAATCACCAGCGGCGCGCTTTCGGCCGCCACCATTTCCCGCTCGCAATTGCTACGCCCGTTCCCGGACTACCTGAACGTGGAAACATGGGGCAACAACGGCCTGTCCACCATCTATCACTCCTTCCAGATGGTCGTCGAAAAGCGCTTCTCCAACGGCATCTCCGCGCTGCTCAGCTACACCAACGGCAAGCTCATCAGCGAAAGCTTCGCCATCGGCGGCGGCAACTCCGGCAATTCCGGCGTCGGCGATTTCCGCGTCGGCGCCTACAACCGGCAGCTTGACCGCTCCATCGACGAAGACGATATTTCGCAGCGCCTCGTCATGAGCGGACTGTGGGAACTTCCCATCGGCAAAGGCCGCACGCTCGGCCGCGACATGAACCCAGTGCTGAATGCCGTCATCGGCGGCTGGCAGCTCAACGGCATCTGGACCCTGCAATCGGGTCTGCCGCTTTCGGTTCGCGGCTCGAACAACTTCACCGGCATCGCCTACCCCGACCCCGTCAGCGATCCCACTCTCCCCTCCGAACAACGCACCGTCCCTCGCCGGTTCAATACCGACCCCTTCCCCCACCCGGCCGAATTCCTCATCGGCAACCGCCC
>CAYUZM010001143.1:0-2266 GCA_964449665.1 uncultured Solibacteraceae bacterium | reverse complement strand
CGCGTGCGCAATCGCTCGCGGCGCGCGTGCACCGGGCGGCCGTACAGGAGCAGATCATCGTGCGGCGGTCGGAGCGGGACGTGGCGCGAGCGGCGCTGAATGAAGCGCTCGGAAGGCCGTTGGATACGCCGGTAGAGTTGACGAGCGCCTTGGCGCCGGTGGCGGTTGCGGCTGGCGGCGGTGAGGAACGCGCACGGATGGCGCTGGCCTCGCGGCCGGAGGTGAAACAGGCGGGGTTGGCCGTGGAGATGAGCCAGACGCAGATGGCCAACGCGCGCGGGCAATACCTGCCCCGGGTGACGGCGCGTGCCGGCGGCGAGGCGAATCGCGGCCAGTTTGTGAAGCAATATGGCGGGAACTGGTTTGCGGGTGTGAGCCTGCAATGGAACATCTCGAGCCTGTACACGAACAAGGCGGCGGTGCAGGAAGCCGTGGAAGCGGAGCGGGCGAACGTGGCGCAGAAAAAGCAAGTGGAGTCGGGTATTGCACTGCAGGTGAGAAGCGCGGAAGCGCGGCTGCGGGCGGCGCGGGAGCGCACGGCAACTGCCGAAGCTTCCATTGCCCAGGCGGCGGAAAGCGTGCGCATCATGCGCGACCGGTATGAGAACGGGCTGGCGACCATGACAGACCTGCTGCGCAACGAAAGCGCCCATCTCGATGCGCGGTTGCGGCGGGTAGTGGCGGTGCACGACCAGCGTGTGGCCGCCGTGCAATTGGAACTGGCGAGCGGAACGTTGACGGCGGATTCGGAGGTTTTGCAATGAAGCGCGCAGGGATTGCGGCCGTGGCCATGGTGCTAGCCGCGTGCGGTGGCAAAGAGCCGGAGAAGCGGGCGGAGAGCAAAGGCGCGCCCGTGCGCGTGCAGACCGTGGCCGCGGCGAAGGTGGAATGGACCGATGATGTCGAGGTGAGCGGCACGGTGCGCGCGCGGCAGACGGGCGTGGTGGCGAGCCGTTTGATGGCCTATGTGCACGACGTGCGCGTGCGCGTGGGCGATTCGGTGGCGGCGGGCCAGGTGCTGGTGGTGCTGGATGCCAAAGAGATGGATTCGGCCGTGCGCCAGGCCGAAGCGATGGACGCCGAAGCGCGCAATGCACGGGCGGAAGCGATTCAGGCAATGGCGGCGGCGAACGCGCAATTGGATTTGGCGCGAGCAACCCATCGCAGGATGAATGATCTGTTCAAGAGGAAATCGGTCACGCAGCAGGAACTGGATGAGGCAACCGCGCGGTTGCGCATGGCCGAGGCGGGCGCGACAGCGGCAATCGCAAAGCGCAACCAAATGGATGCACGTGTGAACCAGGCAACGGAGGCGATTGCGGCGGCGAAGATCCAGCGCGGGTACTTGGAGATCCGGTCGCCGTTTGCGGGGCGCGTGATGGAACGCACAGTGGAACCGGGGAATCTGGCGGCGCCGGGGCAGCCGCTGCTGACAATCGAGCAGTCGGGCGCGTACCGGTTGGAGGTTCCTGTGGAGGAGTCGTTGCTCGGCTCGGTGCGCTTGGGCGACCGCGTGCCCGTGCGTTTGGAAGCAATGGCGCGTGATCTGGAGGCGCGGGTGGTGGAGATTGTTCCGGCCGTGGATGCGATGTCGCGGTCGTTCACGGTGAAGTTGGATGTGCCGGGCGTGGCGAATTTGCGGTCGGGGATGTTCGGCACGGCCCGCTTCGCGCGCGGGAAGAAGCTCGCGTTGACCGTGCCGCCGGGCGCGGTGCGCGAGGAGGGTTCGCTCAAATATGTGATGGTGGCGGACGAAGGACAAGCAAGGCTGCGCATGGTGACTTTAGGCGCGGCGCGAGAAGGCGCTGTTGAGGTGTTGAGCGGGCTGTCCGAGGGCGAGAGAGTGGTGCATCCGTTAGCGGCCACGCTGCGGGACGGAGCCACGGTGGAGGCACCGTAATGGAGGCCGGGAAACGGGGAATCGCCGGGCGGATTGCCCAGGCGTTCATGCATTCTCCGCTGACGCCACTGATCATCGCTTCGGCCATGGCGGCGGGGTTGTTTTCGCTGATCATGCTGCCGCGCGAGGAGGAGCCGCAGATCATCGTGCCGATGATCGATGTCTTTGTGGGCATGCCGGGGGCAAGGCGGGGCGGGGGGGAAGAGCGGGTCACCAAGCGGAGGGGGAGGTTGCTTTGGGGGATTCCGGGCGTTGGTTCCGGGTCTTCGACCCCGAGTCCGGCGGGCGCCCGGGCGATGTGGCGGTTCAAGGTGGCCCTGGCCCGCAAGGATGAAGTGACCACGGGCAGGGGCGGCATGGCCCTGG
>CAYUZM010001142.1:0-2270 GCA_964449665.1 uncultured Solibacteraceae bacterium | reverse complement strand
GCATCGGCGCCGCCACCCGCTTTCCGGCGCGCAGGAAGGCGTGCCCGCAGAACAGTCCGAGGAAGAACGTCAGAACCACCCAGTTGTAATTGGGGAACTGGCGAAACCACAGGTGGACGAATCCGAAGAGCGCGCTTGCCGCCACCAGGCCGCCCCACTTCCCCCACCATTGCGTCAGCCGCTGCTGCAATATGCCGCGGAAGAAGATCTCTTCGTAGAACGCCACAAAAAACAGGAAGGCGAGAAATGTTCCAGGCGTCTTCCACCAATATCCGTCGGCGGGTTGAAAGCGCGTGAACCTCAGCCATGTGTTGAGCGCCAGTGCCACGGGCATGAATCCCAGGAAATAGAGCGCGCCGATTTTGAACGCGTGCACGGAAGGCAACAGCGTCAGCGACAGCTTCGGGCCGCCCGGACTGAGGATGGTCACCAGCCCGATGCGGAACCACATGAATTGCCCCAGCGCATCGATGCGCAGGTCAGGAAGAGGCGAGACGTAGATGCCCTTAAATGTTTTGGCGAGATAGACGGCGGCCATGACCGCAAGCAGCAGCAGCTCGCGGAAGGGCGACCGGCGGCCCTGCTCGAACCAGAAGCAGACGGCGGCGGTGAGCAGAGCGAGCAACCCGAACTGCTTCCACGCGAACACGTGAGCGGGTATGCTGTACAAGCAGTAGGGAATGAGCGTGCTGCCGAAGAGTGTGTAAGAGCGCCAGCGGCGGCGGACGTCGTCGAACCCGACAGTGAGGTAGAAGGAGAGTTCGACCAGGAAGGCGAGAGCAACGGGAAACGCCACCGAACCGGGAATGTTCTCTTGCGTCGAATAGAGGAACGCGGCTATGGAACCAAGCGCCCAAACGGCAGCCACGACGGCGAGGAAGCTGCTCATCGGAGTTCTCATGGTAACACTGGGTACCGGCGCGGGCGCGTGGGCCGCCGATCCCCCGCCGAACCTGGCGCGGCTGGTCGCCGAGCGGGAATCGCGCGAATTGGAAGCGCGCTCGCAGTACATGTACCAGCAGTCGGTGCTGGTGGAGGAGTTCGGCAAGAACGGCGGCAAAGTGGGCGAATATCGCGAGGCGCGCGAGGTGATCTTCTCCCCCGGCGGCGAGCGCACGGAGCAACCCGTCGGGCAGCCGCAAAACCGGCTGGCGCGCCTGCAGATGACCGACGAGGACTTCCGCGACATCCGCGAAGTGCAACCCTTCCTCTTTACGAAGGAGCTTCTGTGGCTCTATGAGGTGAAGGCGCGCGGCGAAGAAGAACGCGACGGCGTGCCGTGCTGGCTATTGAGCGTCAAGCCGAGGCAGACGTTCGAGGGGCAGCGCCTGTTTGAAGGCGACCTGTGGGTGGACCAGCGCGACTACTCGATCGTGCAGTCGACTGGACGCGCCGTGCCGAGCATTTTCAAGAAGGGCTCGGAGAATCTGTTCCCGATGTTCACCACGTTTCGCGGGCGCACCGAAGACGGCCACAGGTTCCCCGTGCAGACGTTTGCCGACGACGTCCTTCCGTTTTCCAACGGACCTTTGCGGATGCGCATGGTGATCCAGTACGCCAACTACAAGCGTTTCGGCGCCAGTTCCACCGTGCAGTTCGGCGACGCGGTCAAATAGCGATCCCAAAATGAAATAAGCCGGAGAGGCAGATGCCTCCCCGGCAAATGAGTTCTCAGTTCGACTCGCGGGATCTGGTGGAGAAGTATACCTTGCGGGTTTAGGCGCTAAACGAGCTGCCGCAGCCGCAGGTGGATTTCACGTTCGGGTTGGAAAACTTGAAGCCGGAGCCTTCGATGCTCTCGACGTAATCGACTTCGGCGCCGTCGAGATAGAGCAGGCTCGCTTGGTCGACGAACACCTTCAACCCCTCGAAATTCAACGTCTTGTCAAGCATATTGGGAGCCGTCTCGAAGGCCATCGAGTAGCTGAACCCGGAGCAGCCGCCGCCGACGACCGAGATGCGCAATCCGGCCGGTTTGGGCTCCTGCATATCCAGGATCTCTCTAACCTTCTCTGTGGCTTTGGTGGTGAGCGTAACCGACATAATGATTCCTTCCAATCTCCCTAATTCAGATCATACCAGATGGTGCAGATTCGCGGACATGGAAATGTCTGGCGATGACCACGCCCTATTTGGGATTATAACCTTTGGATGACACCGGATGGGAGGAGGATTCAAGGGTGAAATTTTCCGGGGATAGCCGCGACCGGTAGCGTTTCGACTACCTACCCAGGCGGCCCCGGGAAGCCGGTAGACTCGTCCTTTGACAA
>CAYUZM010001141.1:0-2274 GCA_964449665.1 uncultured Solibacteraceae bacterium | reverse complement strand
GACAGCGCTGCACCATGCGGTCAGCCTGGAAGCACACAACCACCATCCTCAAGGCGAGCACGTCGCCGTCGCGCAAGCGTTGTTGAAGGCGGGCGCCAACGCCAACGCGCGCACAGCCGATGGCGATGGAGCGCCGCTCTACCGTGCGGTTTACAATCCCGACCTGGTGGAAGCACTCCTCGGCGCGGGCGCCGATCCAAACTATGCGCTGGCACAACGCACACCTCTCATGTCGGCGGCCTATCACGGCGGACCCCTCTGCACGGCGGGCACGGAGTCGATCCGTCTGCTGGTGAAGGCGGGAGCGAATGTGCATGCGGAGGAGGCGGGTGGTTTCACCGCGCTCTCCGCGGCGGCCGTGTATGGATGCCCGGGTATGGTGCGCCTTCTGCTCGACGCCGGTGCGCGTGTGGACTACTCCATGAAGAACGGGCAAAGCATGATCGAGTGGGTGAAAATGGCGCAGGGAATGCACCAGAACGGGCTGTTCACGGGCGACCTGAAACAGGTGCACGCCGACAACCTGCAACTGCTCTACGAGGCCGCGTCCAAACAGGCGACCCGCCGGTAACCAGGCCCTGTCGCGACGCTGACCAGAGCCCTTTCGAACCGAAATGACGCTGCTGGCTTGACACGCCCGGCCATTACTATCACAATGTATATCTAATCATGATCGGTGAATTCGAGTATCTCCTTCTGGCCGCCGCCTCCAGGCTGGGCGAGGACGCCTATGGGGCGTCCATGCGGCAGGAAATGGAGCGGGCCACCGGGCGCGCGTGCTCCATCGGCGCGCTCTATACGACGCTCGATCGTCTGGAGGCGAAGGGATTGGTCGAGACCTGGATGGGTGAGGCAACGGCGCAGCGCGGGGGGCGAGCCAAACGCATGGTGCGCGTCACGGAGGCCGGGGCGCGGGCTGGGGCCGAATTCTACCGTGCGGTGCAAGCCGCAAGCCACGGCGTGGCATGGGCAGGCGGGGGTGTGAAGTGAATTGGTGGATAGACCGGCTCGCACGCGCACTGCACAAAGAGGAGCGCGAGGCCGTGTTGGGAGATCTCGAGGAGAGCGGCCTGTGCGGCTGGCAGGCCGCGGTTCAGGTGGGTGGTCTGGTGGCGCGGCGGCAAGCCGCACCGTGGGTGACGCCTCGGCCGTGGGTGGGGTTGGTGGGTGTCGCCGGCGTGTGCGGGCTCTCGCTGGCCGGACTGGCGATGAGCCTCACGCGCGACGCGGGATTGCAGGCCAGGACGTGGTGGCGCTACGGCGTGCGCTATCAAACGGGGCTCACCGGGACCGAGGATGCGGCAGTGGTGCTCACGCTGATGTCGGCTCTCGCGCTGTGGGCGTGGATCGCGGGATTCGTTCTGCGGCGATTGACAGGCGGGACGGCGGTGGCGATTGCCGGAGCGCTTGCGCTCCTATGGGTGAACATGGGCGGTGGATTCTTACTGCTCGCACCGGTGTGGCTTGGCATCCGGCGGGGACGGCGCGAGCCGTGGCCCGCAGCCGCGGCCTTGGCCGGCCTCTTCATGGCGGCGGCCGTGTGGTGGGCTCTGGAGTTGCGGATGCAGGGACTGGTGCGCTGGAGTGCCGGAACCTTGCCGGCGCGCGGACCAAATGGATGGGACGCGCTGGGGCTGGCCATGGCGTGCTGGCCGGCGGTCTACGTGCTGGCGATGGGCGCCAAGCGCATGCCCATGAAAATGGCGGCGATGGCGATGGGCACGGCACTGCTGGCGGCAAACGCATGTGCGGCCGAGGGCGTGAAGACGGCGATGATCGAATCAAAAGCGCGAGCGGCGGCACCGGACTTTGCGTTGCCCGATGCCAACGGGCACACCGTGAGGCTGTCGGCACTGCGCGGCAAGGTAGTGCTCGTCAACTTCTGGGCGACTTATTGCGGCGGATGCAAAGTGGAGATTCCGTGGTTCCAGGAGTTCGCCGACTCGTGGGGAAAGAGCGGTCTTGCAGTAGTCGGTCTCGCAATGGACGACGAGGGGTGGCAGATTGTAAAACCCTACGTCGGCAAATCCCGCGTGCGGTATCCGATGGTGATTGCGGACAAGGCGGTGCTTGCACGCTACACCTTCGACGCAATGCCCGCAACCTACCTGATCGACCGAAAGGGGCGTATCGCGGCGAAGTACATCGGGCTGGTGGACCGGGCGGATATTGAGGCGAAAATCACGGAACTTTTGCGAGTACGCTAGAGGAGTACCTGGTACTATTGACTATCACATAATATAGCGGATCAGAAAGGAAGCGAAGACTGTTTCC
>CAYUZM010001140.1:729-2275 GCA_964449665.1 uncultured Solibacteraceae bacterium | reverse complement strand
ACCTCGATGCGGGTGACGGTGCCGAGGGAGGCGAGTTCGCGGAGGACGAGGAGGGGCTCCATGCCCTGGCGGAGGGATTCGGCGGCGGGGGTGAAGCGGATGTTCCAGCGGCGCGGGGCGTCGGGCGCGGCGGTGGATTGTGGGGTGGAGGCGGTGGCGGTGGGTTGGTAGGGGGACGTGGCGGTGGGTTCGTGGGCGGATGCCGCGATGGGTTGGCCGGCGGGCGCCGCAATGGGTTGGTGTGCGGGCGCAGAGGCGGGTAGGTGGGCGGGTGTCGCGGCGATGGACGGTGCGGCGGTGAGGGGTCCGGGGGCGGAGTCGCCTGCTTGGCGGGCTCGATCGAGTTCGTCCATGACCTGGTCCATTTCGGCGGGGAGGGGATCGCCGGATTTGGCGGCGACGAGGAGGGCCTTGATGATGTCGCAGGAGCGGAGGAGGAGGTCGACCAGGGGAGGCGAGGGCTGGATGGCTCCGTTTCGCATCTTGTCGAGGAGGTTTTCGGCCGAGTGGGTGAAGCGGCCGAGGGCGTCGAGGCCGAACATGCCGGAGCCGCCTTTGATGGTGTGGGCGGAGCGGAAGATCTGTTTGAGGAGTTCGCCCGCGCCGGCGGAGGTTTCCAGGCCGAGCAGCGCGGCCTCCATGGCGGCGACGTGTTCAGCCGATTCCTCGAAGAAGACGTCGCGGAACTGATTCATTTCGATTTTCATGGTGGTGCGTGCTCGGTGTTGCGTGCTCCTGGAGAGGGGGACAGGCCGGGAGGGGCGCATCCCACGAGCTTGTCCTACAGCTTGAAGCGGCCGACGAGGTTTTGGAGTTCGGAGGCGATCTGGCTGAGCGCGGTGGCGGCCTTTTCGGTATCCGAAGCTCCTGGCGTGGGGCTTTGGGCGGCGGTGGCGACGTGGGAGATGTTGCGGGCGATTTCGCTGGTGCCTTTGGCGGCTTCGCCGACGTTGCGTCCGATTTGGTTGGTGGTGGCGGTCTGTTGTTCGACGGCCGAGGCGATGGTGCCGGAGATGTCGTTGATCTGGGCGATGATGCCGCTGATGGAGGTGATGGCCTCGACGGCGTGGCGGGTGTCGGCCTGGATGGTTTCGATCTTCTGACCGATCTCTTCGGTGGCCTTGGCGGTTTCCTTGGCGAGTTCCTTCACTTCGTTGGCGACGACGGCGAACCCTTTGCCCGCTTCGCCGGCGCGGGCGGCTTCGATGGCGGCGTTGAGGGCGAGGAGGTTGGTTTGCTGGGCGATGGAGGTGATGACCTTGATCACCTTGCCGATTTCGACGCTCGATTCGCCGAGCTTGGCCATGGTGGCGTTGGTGGAATCGGCGACGCCGACGGCGTTGCGGGCGACGCGCGAGGCTTCGGTGGCGTTCTTGGCGATTTCGCGGATGGAGGAGAGCATCTCCTCGGATCCGGTGGCGACGACGGAGACGTTGCGGGACACCTCTTCGCTGGCGGCCGAGACCATGTTGGCCTGGGTGGCGGTCTCTTCGGCGCCGGAGCCCATCGGCTGCCTGATTGCGGAGAGTGCTGCGCCGGAGGCCCC
>CAYUZM010001140.1:0-719 GCA_964449665.1 uncultured Solibacteraceae bacterium | reverse complement strand
GCTGCGCATAATGGAAAAACAGTTCTGAGAATGTGCGCCTTTTGCTGGGGGGGGTGGACCGTGTTGGCCGGGGGGGCGGTTTTTTCGTCGCGGGGGGCCGTCTGCGGACTGATTGCGGAGAGTTCTTCGCTGGAGGCGCCGAGCGTGGAAGCGGAGTGAGCGATTTGCTTGAGGCTGTCGCGGAGCGAGGCGATGAAGGTGCGGAGGTTGTCGCCGACCTGGCCGAGGGGATCGCGGCCGCTGACGGTGATCTCTTTGCTGAGATCGCCTTCGGTGGCGGCGCGGACGACGTCGAGCATGGCAGTGACCTTGGTGATGACGTCCCAGGTGACCATGGCGCCGACGTATTCACCCTTCTGGTCGAGGATGGGGCTGACCATGAGGTCGAGGTGCTCGGTGCCGAGTTTGATGGTGGCGCGGTGGGGGAGGTTTTTGGGATCGGCGAGGAGGCGGCGCTGGTGGGAGGGGTTTTTGTGGAAGATATCGATGCACTGGCCGACGACCTCGTCGGCTTTGCAGGGGAGGAGGTGTTCGAGCTTCTTGAGCGTGGCGCGGGAGGCTGGGTTGGGGTAGGAGATGACGAGGTCGAGGCCGGCGTAGAGGGTGGTAGTGGAGGTGTTGTCGAGGATCGGAGGGATGAGGGGCAGCGCGGCGTCTCCGCGAAGGCCGGAGGGCGCGGGTTGATTGGCGCGGGGGGTGGATTTGGGGGCCGTGCGGGA
>CAYUZM010001139.1:0-2275 GCA_964449665.1 uncultured Solibacteraceae bacterium | reverse complement strand
CCAATTCCGGAACGATTCGTAAATTGATCGAGCAGGCGGGCCTGCGCGTCGAACGTACCCACAGCATCAATAGAGTGTCTACGCCCGGTTGGTGGATCTATTCGCGCTTGCTTCGTGTCAAACAACTCAACAAGCTTTCTTTGAAGATTTTCGATTGGACCGTGTGGCTCTGGCGCCGCCTTGATTTCTTAATGCCTTGGCCCGGTTTGAGTGCAATCGTCATCGCCCGCCGCCCGGAATAGCCGGCAATACCGGGGCATCCCTTGCATTTACAGCCTGCCTTGCCTACACTCCCGAGCTATGCGGGTTTCCACGCCCTGGTTTCCACTTTTTCTGCTGGCTTCCTGGTCGGCAGTAGCGCTCGCCCAACCAACACCATGCACAGCCAATGTCCCCGGAACGCCGCCCGAAGTCCCGGCCGAAGATCTTTACGCTCCGGTCGCCGATATCGTTCTTAACTGTACGGGGCCTCTCGCGCCCGCGGGACAAGAGGCATTTTTCCGGGTGTCTCTCAATACGAACGTCACGTCGCAAGTCCTCACTTCCAAGGGAGAGTTGGAGACTCTTTTCGTCGACAACGCAAATCCCACACAGGTGATTTCCCCCTGCAGGCTGGTCAACCCGCGCACCTTCGAGTGTCCTAGCACCGCCGCGGAAGCCGCAAGGAACGGGCAACGTAGCTATCGCATCATCGGCATTCATGGCAACGCCAACCAAATCTTCCCCGAAGGCGCCACTCCTGCGGAAATCAATTACATGCTGGGCTATTCAACGATCGAGGATCTTCGCCGTACCCAAATTCAGGATCTGGGCGAATTGCGCCTCGCCTCGGTCCGCCAGGGCTCCTTCTTCGAAACGACCCCCGCCAACATGAGCGGCCCAGACCTCGTTGTCGGCGGAACCACACACATTGCTTTCACTGAGCTCAATCCCAATGCGTGGCCTGCTCGTCCCCTCAGGGGGCTGGAGCGAGCCAACTTCAATGCGAGAGACACCTTCTTCGGCGAGATTTACGCCAGGTTCGCGCGCCAGTCTCGGGGCGCCCGCCTCTTCAGCAGCCTCGAAAACATTCCGAACGGAACGCAGTTGTTGATTCCCGCAACGATTGGCGGCGGGGCGTTCGTGGCCAATCTCGTCCAGGTCAACGGCTCCACGCAATTGCCTCCAGTCCTCAATCTGTCCGTCGCCCTCTCCGTCTCAAACAATCGCGCGAATTTCACTTACGAGATCGAGCGGGGGATCCAAGATCTCCTGGAACGGCTTGAAGTGCCCGTCACCATTAGCCGTAACGGCGACTTCGGGACCGCCTTTGTCACCACCGACAAACCGGAGTTCCCTCCGTCGCCCCGGCTCACCAATGCAAACGGCGAGAGATCCTTTACGCTCAACTCCTGCCGCACCAGCCTTCTCTATCCGTTTGTGGCGGACAAGTCAGAGTTTGATTCGGGTCTCTTTGTTCAAAACACCTCTTGCGACAGCTTCGCAAACGATTTGAGCTTCACCCGCGGCCGCCAGGCGTTGCCGCTCTTTACCCGTGCCAATCCAGCCGCCGCCCCAGGCTCGCCCTCCTTCTCTGTCCCAACCGGAATCGCCGTCTCCCCCAGTGGCTTCCAACTCACGCGCCCTGCCGACAACTTTCACCTAAATGTGATCGGCCCGAACGGCCCCATAACCTTTACGGGCCTCACCCTCTCCGCATCGAACACAAAACTCAACCAGATTCGCTCCAACTGGCTCGATGTCGAACAAACCGGCACGCAAACGCCCTTCGCGCTCCGCATCGCCGTCGATGGCCGCAATCTCGCTCCCGGCCAGTACAGCGGCGCCATCGGCCTCGCCCGGCAGGGCGGTGCGCCGCTCAATCTTCCCGTTATCCTGACCGTGCCACCCCTCGCGCCAACCTTCCATGCCTACGGTGTCACGAACGCCGCCAGCTACCAGCCCGCGCTCATCGCCCCCGGCGAAGCCATCGTCATCTTCGGTCAGCGGCTCGGCCCTTCTATGCTCACGCTAGCCGGGGTCGACTCCTCCGGACTCCGTGCCACAACCGCTGGAGGCACACGCGTCCTGTTCGATGGTGTTGCCGCGCCGATGATCTATTCGGCGGCGGGCCAAGTCAGTTGCTTCGTCCCTTATGGAGTCGTCACACTCGGCGACTCGCGCATCGAAGTGGAATACCAAGGTGTGAAGTCGCTTCCCATCCGCGTCCCTGTAGCCTGGGCCAAGCCCGCCCTGCTGACGGTCATAGCCGACACCCTCGCGCTCGGGCCCTGCC
>CAYUZM010001138.1:0-2286 GCA_964449665.1 uncultured Solibacteraceae bacterium | reverse complement strand
CGCTTCGATCGACTGACCGGAGATCCATCGCCCCTGTTCGGAGGCGAGGAATCCATTCTTCGCAAGAGTTTGCAGCACTTTGGCCAGCAACGGGAGCGGAATGCGGTAGGCCGTCGAGATCTCTTTGGCTGAGGCCGAGGCCGACAGCTCATCGGCAGCCAGCGCAAGGTGGCGAAGGGCGATGAGTCCGTAGTCGGAACGTTTGGTCAGCTTCAGCATGCGGCGATCAGGGACAGAATCAGTCCTCTAAGACTGATCTAGTCCTATTTAGGCTAGCACCCCCCGAATATGCCGTCAATGCCCCTGGCTGGGGGTGATGTTTCAACCCTGTGTAAACAAAAAAGATAATACTGGACGAAAAGATCGACTATCTCGTGACGGGAGGTTTGAGATAAGGGGGCGGTGCAAGTGCAATCCGGGTCAGGCTCTGTCAAAATGGAGAGTCTCCGGCTGATCGCCGGAGGATTCGTATCCCAATGAGATCGCTCTTACAGTTGATCCCGGCCTCGGTGCTTGGCGCGATCCTATGCGAGTTTGTGCTCATCGCAAGCGCATACGCGGCGGCCGCCTATATCCATTCGACCATCGACGCGACGGTTTGGCTCTTATACGAGAACGGCCTGTTGCGGATTGGTCTGATGGTACTGGGCATCACGCTGGGGTTGTATTTGCAGGATTTGTACGACCAGTTGCGCGTGACGAACAAGGTCATGCTGTTCCAGCAGATTTGCCTCGTCTTCGGCTTCGCGTTTCTCTTGCAGGCGATATTGAGCTACGTGCGGCCTGACCTGGTGTTGCCGCGCTGGATGATGATGACGGGCAGCCTGATTCTGTTGGTGGTGTTGCCGTTGTGGAGGATCGCGCTTTCGGACGCGATCATGGGCAACCTGGCCGGGGAACGGGTGCTGTTTTTGGGCGCGAGCCCGGTGTCGCTGCAGATTGCCGACCAGATACGAAACCGGCCGGAGCTGGGCATGACGTTCACCGGGGTGTTGGAAGACGGGCCGCTGGACCTCGCGTATTCGACGAACGGATGGCTGGGACCGCTCACGGATCTGCAGAAGGTGGTGGAAGAGCAGAAGGTGACGCGGATTGTCGTGGGGCTCCGCGAGCGGCGGCAGAAGATGCCGGTGTATGAACTGCTCGACCTGGGCTTCGCCGGCGTGCAAATCGAAGAGGCGTCAACGACATTCGAGCACGTGTTTCAACGCGTATGCACGGAGCAGATCCGGCCATCGCAACTGATCTTCACCTCGAAGCTCGGCCCGGGACCGCTGATGGTGCGGGTGCAGTCGATGTATTCGTGGGTCATCGCGGTGGCGACCCTGGCGTTGCTGGCGCCGGTGATGGTGCTGACGGCCATTCTGGTGAAACTGAGCTCGGAGGGGCCGGTGTTCTACCGCCAACAGCGCGTCGGATTGAACGGCAAGGTTTTCACGATCTTCAAGTTCCGCACAACACGCGTGCGGGGCGATTCGAAAGCCGTTGTGGATGCCATGAACAAGAACGATCCGCGCATCACGCCGCTGGGCCGGTTTCTGCGGGGAAGTCGGATCGACGATTTGCCGCAGTTGTTCAACGTGCTGCGGGGCGAGATGTCGATAGTGGGTCCGCGGCCGGAGCGGCCGGAGTTTGTTTCCACGCTCTCCGAGCAGATTCCGTTTTACCGGCAGCGCCACGTGGTGCGGCCCGGGATTACCGGCTGGGCGCAAATCAATCACAAGCACGGCGACACGATCGAGGACACGGTGAAGAAGCTCGAATACGACCTCTACTACATCAAGAGCCTCTCGCCGGCGCTGGACTTTCTGGTAATGTTTCACACCCTGAAAGTGTTGCTTCTACGGGGCGCGGACTAGCGGGCTTGCGGTAGAATTGAAGCTGTTCCCGTGCGGGAGTAACTCAGTGGTAGAGTCACAGCCTTCCAAGCTGTTGGTCGTGGGTTCGATTCCCATCTCCCGCTCCAAGAACCCACTTGTCCATTCCGGACACCCGGCCGTCAGCCGGCTATCCCTCGCGGGCTAGTTGTGCCTCGCAAGCCAGACTATGCCTCACGAGGCAATTCCAGGAACTGGGCCGGCGTGAGAATCCCGATTCCCGCGTACGCTTTCAGCCGCAATAGGTCCTTGTCCCAGGTAATGATGTAGCCGGACCCTGCTTCGACCGCGCATTCCAGAATCCGGTTGTCGTCGGGATCGTCCTTGACGGCTGCAATCGGCTGCGCCGGAGTGTCTAGCCCATTTTCATGATTACTATAAGGTATAGCCGCAGTATCGGTAGCAAGCC
>CAYUZM010001137.1:0-2292 GCA_964449665.1 uncultured Solibacteraceae bacterium | reverse complement strand
CTCGTTCCTCCCTTGGGGCACCACCCCCCTATGCCCCCTACCACGTCGCCCGCCTCTACCGCGACCAGGGCTTCACCGCCGTCAAGTTCGGTTGGGACCCCATGGGCCGTGACGAAGCCACCGACATCGCCCTCGTCCAGGAAGCCCGCCGCGGCCTCGGCGACTCCAACGACCTCATGATCGACGCCGGCCTCGTCTGGGACGCCAAAACCGCCATCCAACGCGCCCGCGCCTTCGAACAGTTCCACCCCTTCTGGCTCGAAGAACCCCTCCGCCCCGACGACTACGAAGGCTACGCCAAGCTCTCCGCCGCAACCGACCTCCGCATCGCCGCCGGCGAAGAGGAGTCCTCCCGCGCCACCTTCATCGAACTCATGGACCGCGGCCGCGTCGACCTCATCCAGGTCGACCTCACCCGCTGCGGGGGCTTCACCGAAGCCATCAAAATCGCCGCCCTCGCCTGGGACCGCGGCCTCCCCGTCGCCAATCACGGCTTCACGACTTACATCAACGTCGCCGCCGCGCTCCACTTCCTCGCCAGCATCCCCAACGCGTTAATCTGCGAATTCGTCGCCGAAGAGGAAACCAACCTCCGCGAAGCCATCACCAAACAAAAGCTCCGCGCTAAAGACGGCTACCTCGACATCCCCACCGCCCCCGGCCTGGGAATCGATCTCGACGAAGACGCCATCGCCCCCTACGTAGTGAAGCCGTAGCCTGGGCAGGCGTAGACTGAGAGTGTATGGCCCTCGACGATTACAAGGTGCTTCTCCACCGCAACCAGCCCGAAGGCTGGGTCGCCGAAGTGCCGTCCCTCGCCGGCTGCTATGCGCTCATGCCCTCTCGCGCCGAAGCGCTCGCCGAGTTGGAGAACGTGTTCCGCATGATCGAGGCCGAGTACAGCGACAAGGGTATCCACATGCCCAGGGACACGACCGAAGTCGTTCATGCCTAGTGCAAGGGCAAAGGATTTCCAACGAGCGGCCGCGCGCCTCGGTTTCGAATGAGTCCGCACTTCAGGCAGCCACGAGCGCTGGCTTCATCCCGACGGCCGCGCCGTAACCAATCCCATCCATGGCGGACGCGAAATTGGACCACCGCTCTACCACAAGATATTGGCTCAGCTTGGTCTCGACGAGGAATCGTTCCGGAGCGACTCCTAAACAGGCCCACGGCGCAAGTCCGAGCCAAACACCCGGTGCAAACATCGCTGCTCCGGCACTGGCATCGGCCTCGGCAATGACCTCGACGAAGCCTCAAACGCGCCCTGCGCGGGGAATCTCCCCTAGTCCACTTCGCCCGAACCCCGGCCGCCGCCCACTCCGTCTGGCCTCACCACCAGTCCTTCTCCCTCCATCGGCTCCTGCTTAAACGGCCGCAACCACCGAAGCGTCAAGAAATTGATCAAGCTCAACAGCGCGGCAATGTCGTACAGACCGTAGCCCACCGCCGCGCCCATCACACCCACGTTCCAAATACTGGCCGCCGTGGCCGTTCCTCGCACCGTGGCCTGGGTCTTCAGGATCGCTCCGCCGCCAATGAACCCGATCCCCGTGATCAGCCCCTGCAAAATTCGCGATTGTTCAGCCGCCGTCGAGCCCGTCGCCCGCAGCGCCACGATCACCAGCCCGCAACTGGCCACCGCTACCAGCGGAAACGTGCGAATGCCCGCGCTGCGCGCGTTCTTTTCCCGGTCCCAGCCAATCGGAAGCGCCAGCCCATAGGCGATCGCCATGAGCGCCATATGGTCCAGCACTTCCGTCAGGTTGAGTGACGCCAGGCCCATAGAGCCGCCTTACTGCAGCTCCAGGTCCGTCTGTGCGCCATCCTCGTCGCCGCCGGCTTCGCGCACCAGACTCGCCGCCGCCACCGAATCGCCTTCTTCCATCCGCACCAGGCGCACGCCCTGCGTCGAGCGCCCCGCCTGCCGGATGTTGTCCGATTCGATGCGGATGATCTTCCCGTCTTTGGTAATGATCATCAGGTCGGTTGTTTCTTTCACGCGCAGCACCGCCACCACATCGCCGGTCTTCTTGGTCGTCTTCATGTTGATGACGCCCTTGCCGCCGCGCGATTGGAACCGGTAGCTATCCACCGGAGTGCGTTTGCCGTACCCGAGCTCGGAGATCGAAAGCACCAGGTCGTCCTTGTCCACAATCTCGGTCGACACGACATGGTCCTTCGCCGAAAGCGAGATGCCCCGCACGCCACGCGCCGCGCGGCCCATCGCTCTCACATCGTCTTCGTTGAAGCGAATCGCCATGCCCTCGCGCGTCGCGATGAACACCTCTT
>CAYUZM010001136.1:0-2295 GCA_964449665.1 uncultured Solibacteraceae bacterium | reverse complement strand
GCGAAGCCGCACCATAACCATGCCTGTTCGCATCGTTCGCCAATCCCTGGGGCCGCCCCAGGCCGCGATAAAACGTCGACACATGCCCGTCCGGCGACACCCGGTACACACAATCGAAACTCGACGTCGTCGGTCCCGTTACATACAGATTCTGATCGTCGTCGAAGGCCAGATGGTAGGCCGCAATCGATGGCTCAATCGTCGCGAATACATAGATCTGCCGCGTCCGCGCGATCTTGAAGATCGTACCCGACCGGTCCCCCACATACAGGTTCTCGTCCTTGTCGAAAGCAAGGCCCGTCGCCACGCCCATGCCTTCCACATACACCGCCATCTCGCCCTTCGCCGTGGCTTGGAAAATCACGCCCTCGTGCCGCGACGATACGTAGAGCATCCCTTCCGAATCGAACGCCAGGCCCGTCGGATTCATCAAATCCGACAAAAACGGCTTCATCCGGTTCTCCGTGTCGATGCGATACACCGACACCGGCGTCTTCTGGCCGCGCGAACCCGACAGCGTCGTATACACGTTCCCCAACGAATCCACCGCCGGATTGGCCACCGGATGAACCGAGTCCGCAATCTGAATTCCGATATGGCACGTGTACGGCTGGCTGCTGCGTTCCTGGTTGCTGATCGTCAACTCGCCGCTCGATGCGCCCTCCGGCACGCGCGCAATCACAAATGCATCCGAGCCGATAATGATCGGCGCCTGCGACTCGCCAAACATCACATGCGGCCGCTCCGGTCCCGCAAGTGCCGAACCATGAATGTGAAAATCGCCGCCGGGAATTGCGTTCACAGGATGTACTGCTTGAATTTCTGGGGTGGAACCGGTGTCCATAAAAATAGAGCTACTCTCGATTGAACCATTTCAGCAGGTCATAGGCAAAGGCCGAATCCGCCACCCTGATCCTAAACCACGCCATACCTCGTCAACGCCCACAGACCTAGCGCCGCATAGACGCCCGCCCCCAAATCGTCGATCACAATCCCCGCGCCGCCCGGAATCGCTTCCAGACGCCGCACCGGAAACGGTTTCACAATATCGAACAGCCGGAAAAGCGCGAACGCCGCAAGCCATATTTGCCATTGGTCCAGCCGCGCCGCGCCGGCCAACGTCAACCACTGCCCCAGCACCTCGTCAATCACCACCGCGCCCGGGTCTTTCTTGCCCAGCGACACCGCATACCGGTCCGCCGCCCAAATCCCCACCGGCGTTGCCAGCAGCGCCACGACCGCCCATCCAAACGGTCCCAGGTGATGGTGATGCTCCACGAACACCGCCACCGCAATCGCGCCCAGCGCTCCTACCGTACCCGGCGCGACCGGCGCGAGTCCACACCCAAACCATGTGGCAATCAAAAAGGCAATGCGAGACAAGCGACCAGTGTAGCGAAGGGCTCCCCGCTTAGCGAAGCGCTTGGTCAATCGCGGCTTGTGCCACCGGAGCCATCAGGTCGTAGCCCTTGGCGTTGGGATGCAACCCATCACCCGAAAAACCGTCCTTCAAGAAGCCCTTCTCATCCACTGTCGCCGCGTAGTAGTCGGCCACCGTCGCCCCCGTCCGCGCGGCAAACTCCTTGATCCAGGCGTTCAGCTTCAATATGTCCGCCGGAGGCCGCCGCGCCGATTGCGGACGCGCCGTGTAGTCGCTGATCGGCAGCACGGTGCACAAAATCACTTTGATGTTGTGCGCCCGCGCCAGCGTGGCAATCGCCTCGAAATTGTTCGTGATCATCTCCAGCGTCTGCTGCCCGTTGTTTCGCGCGATATCATTCGTACCCGCCAGCAGAATCATCGCCGCCGGCTTCAACGCAACTACGTCCGGATACATCCGCACCAGCATCTGCGCCGTCGTCTGGCCGCCTATGCCACGGTTCACATACGGTTTGCCCGCGAACCATTGCGGCAGCTTCCAACCATCCGTGATCGAGTCGCCGTAGAACACCACGCGGCCCGACTCGGCAGGCTGCCCCTTCAGCCGTGCATTGTCAGCATGGTAGCGTCCAAGTTGATTCCAGTCCTGCAGTTGATCCGCCAGAGACTGCGCCGTGCCCGCCAGACAACAGTTGGCCCGAGGCGGACTAAACTCCTCGGTAAGTTGAGCGAACGCGGCCGGCAGCAGCGCCAGGGTAATCAGGGCACGAAGAAACATGCACGCATTTTACAGGAGGGAACGCACCACGCCGCCGTCCACCCGCAGCGCCGCGCCCGTCGTCGCCGATGCCAGCGGGCTCTCCACATAGGCCACCATCGCCGCCACTTCCTCAGCCGTGGCGAACCGTTGAATGA
>CAYUZM010001135.1:0-2295 GCA_964449665.1 uncultured Solibacteraceae bacterium | reverse complement strand
CTTTTGGAGCCATCGCCCAGATACTTTCGAATGACCAGCTCCCCGCCAGCGTCCGCGCCCGCGTCGCCCTCGCCGTCCTCGAACGCGGCAACATCGACACCTCCACCTGGGGAGTCCCCGAACCCGCCCTCGAACGCGACGCCGAACTCCCCAAACCCCCCGTCGCCGCCCTCACCGCCGAAGCCCGGAAACTTTACAACTTTACACCTCAACTTGACACCAGGTTGACACCCGCTCATCCCGCAACTCGTCCCCAACTCAATGAAAACGAATCACCTCTTCCCCAAACCAACCCCGTCTCTCCAGGCGAAACTGACGTCAACCCGGAAAAAGAATCTCTTTACACCGCCGCCTGAAGAGTTCGCCCCGGATCACGCCGCCAAAGAGGCCAACCGCGCGCCCAGGCACACCCCGCCAAGGCAAAGCAAACAAAAGCGAAGCGCCCTATCTGTGTGAATCTGTGTGCATCTGTGGCGAAACCGGTCCGCCCCGCCGCCCGCAACGCTACTCGAACAGTCCGATCTGCCGCTGCTCGCCCTCGCGTTTGCCCTTGCCCTTGGCCTGGCCACCGATCACGCCTAGCACCTTCGCCGCTCGCAAGGCCTGTCTCGGCGCAAATATTCGCTGATTATTCGCTGTCGGATCGGGAGGCGTGTAGCTTACCCCATCGGCCTCCAACAACAGCAGGTTGTTCGGCACCACCCCCTGCAGCACATCCCCGTCGCGGAACTCCAGCTGCACCCAAAGCCCCTCCGTCTTTGGACGGCTGCGAAACACCCGCTGCTCCTGCCACGGCCCATCGCCCGCGACATCTCTCACAAAACAAATCACTTTTACTTCTTCGAGCGGAATCGCCTGGAGCGTCCCCTGGGGACTCAACACCCCCACGCTTCCCCCCGCAAACCCCTCCCCCGCATCCAGGTAGCCGCCCACCGCGGCCCGGTCGAACCGGTGAACCACCACCTTTTTGCTTGTCGAACTGCCCACAATCCCTCTTTCAACCTGATTCCGCCGTGCTCACGGCCGCCCGCGCCACCGCCGCCCCCGCGCCCAGCCGCTACAAGCCCTGCGCCCTGCGCGCTTCCAGCCCCGCGCCCAGCCTTTTCCAGCCTCGCGCCCAGCCTTTTCCAGCCTCGCGCCCAGCCTTTTCCAGCCTCGCGCCCAGCCTTTCCAGCCCCACGCGGCACCCATCCGCATCCGCCCAGGCCCCTGGACCAACACGAATTGCCTTTATGTTTCAAACAATTCCGCAAATATTGTATCATTGGCTCAATGAGCGTGGGCGTTATCCGAGGCAGGCGAGGCACTGTGCCTGCGCCCGTTTCAGCCCCCATACAACCGGGCCGGCCCTCTCGCGACGCGGCGCCCCCATCCGTTTCGCGGCTGGAGAGGCTCGTTCGCGACTACCTCACCCACGCCCGCCTCGAAAAAGGACTCTCTGCCAACACCCTCGAAAACTACCGCCGCGATCTCAACCGCTTTGCGGCCCATGCCCTCAAGAAGTTCGGCGACCAACTGCCCTCGGCCGAAATCGTCCGCTCGCACCTGGACACCCTCTATGAGGCCCAACTGAACAGCCGCTCCATCTCGCGCCACCTCACCTCGCTCCGCGGCTTTACACTCTTCCTCCAGCGCGAACGCATCCTCGACTCCGACCCCGTCGGCACCATCGCCCTCCCCCGCCAGTGGCGCAAACTCCCCAAACGCCTCTCCCTCGACGAAGTCGAACTCCTCACCGCCGCCCCAGACGCTTCCACCCCCACCGGCCTCCGCGACCGCGCCATGCTCGAGCTGCTCTACGCCTCCGGCCCCCGCGTCACCGAACTCTGCCGCCTCGAGATGCGCAACCTCGATCTCGACATGGGCCTCATCCGCGTCACTGGCAAAGGCAACAAGCAGCGCCTCATCCCCTTCGCGCCTTCAGCCGCCGCCGCCATCGCCGCCTACCTCGGCAACGGCCGCCCCGCGCTCCTCAAAGGCCGCCCCAGTCCTTTTTTATTCGTGACCGCCCGCGGCGGTCCTCTTACCCGCCAGGCTTTCTGGCACATCATATCCTTGGCCGGCCGCAAAGCCGGCATCGCGCAGAAACTGACACCGCACCTGCTGCGCCATACCTTTGCGACCCATCTCTTGGAAGGAGGCGCCGGCCTGCGCAGCGTGCAAACCATGCTCGGCCACGCCGACATCTCCACCACCCAAATCTATACACACGTGCTGCCTTCCCGGCTGCGCAGCACCATCGAGCGCCACCACCCCCGTGGATAACCGCATGCGCTTAGCGAACGGAGCCTTTTC
>CAYUZM010001134.1:0-2297 GCA_964449665.1 uncultured Solibacteraceae bacterium | reverse complement strand
AGTCGCTCGGGTCGAGAATGCCGCCTTCCTGCATCTCGAGCCACAAATCGTTGCCCTCGCGCGTGCGCTCGCCCACTCCGGCGAACACGCTCACACCGCCGTGGTGCATGGCGATGTTGTTGATCAGCTCCATGATGACGACGGTCTTGCCCACGCCCGCGCCACCGAAAAGGCCGATCTTGCCGCCCTTCAAATAGGGCTCCAGAAGGTCGATTACCTTGATGCCCGTTTCGAGCATCTGCAAACCGCCCGACTGCTCTTCAAACGTCGGCGCCTCGCGGTGAATCGGATAGTGATGTTCGGCGTTCACCGGGCCCATGCGGTCCACCGGTTCGCCCAGCACGTTCAACACGCGCCCCAGCGTCTGCTTACCCACCGGCACCGTCACCGGCCCGCCCAGGCTCTGCGCCTTCATCCCGCGCACAAGTCCGTCGGTCGGCTTCAGCGCGATCGTGCGCACGCGGCCTTCGCCGATGTGCTGGGCCACCTCGCACACGATGTCGATCGGGTCGGGCACGTTGAAGCCCTCGCTCGTGATGCGAATGGCGGTGTAGATGACAGGAATCTGCCCTTCGGGGAACTGAATATCGACTGCCGGTCCGGCGACCTGAATCACTTTGCCGATTGCTGCGTTCTGTGTGGCGGTGGACATGTTTGATGACTCCAAAAACGGCGGCTTGCGCTGGACTATTCCAGCGCGGCGGCGCCGCTCACAATCTCGATAATTTCCTTGGTAATGCTCGCCTGCCGGACGCGGTTCATATACAGCGTCAATTTATCGATCACTTCGCTCGCGTTCGTCGTGGCGGCATCCATCGCCGTCATGCGCGCGGCGTGCTCGGCGGCGGTCGACTCCAACATCGCGCGGAACAACTGGCCTTCGATAAATTGCGGCAGCAGCATCGAGAGCAGCACTTCCGGCGGCTCTTCAAATATGTAATCCACAGCCGCGGCGTCGGCCGGCAGCTCCACCGGCAACACCTGGTTGATCACCAACTCCTGCGCGATGACGCTCTTGAAGTTGTTGCAGATGACGTAAACCGAATCGATCTCGCCGCGCTCGTAGCGCTCGATAATGCGCGTGGCAACCTCGCGTGCATCGGAATACTGCGGCGTCTTCAATCCCACCAATTCGCCGCTCACGGTCGCCCGCCTGCGGAAAAAGTCGCGCCCCTTGCGCCCCAGCGTCTCGATCGAAATCGTCACGCCCGGGTGATCGGCCATGAACTTCTGCGCCGCTTTGATCAGGTTCGAATTGAACGATCCCGCCAGGCCCCGGTCGGAAGTCAGCAGGACAAGCTGAATGTTCTTCTCTTCGCGCCGCGCCAACAGCGGATGCCCCGCCACCGAATCCAGCCCGCGTACCGCCGCCGCCAGATTGCTCAGCATACGCCGCATCATCGCGTTATACGGACGCGCCGCAATCACGCGCTCCTGCGCGCGCCGCAGCTTCGCCGCCGAAACCATCTTCATGGCCTTGGTGTTCTGCTGCGTGTTCTTGACCGTCCGTATCCGCAGGCGTATGTCGAGTAAGGAAGGCATCGATGCTCCGTGGGGCTACTTCGCTCCCTGAACGAAACGGTCTTTGAATTCCTTCAGCACGGCGACCATGCGGGCCTTCAAATCGTCGTCGATGGCCTTCTTCTCGCGAATGTCCACCAGAATCTGCGGGTGCGCGTTCTCCACAAACCGGTACAACTCGCTTTCGAACTTCCGTACCGATTCCACCGGCAGATCGTCGAGAAACGCATTCGTACCGGCAAAGATGATCAGCACCTGCTTCTCCACCGGAAGCGGAGCGTAGTTCGGCTGCTTCAAAACTTCCACCAGCCGCGCGCCGCGCGCCAACTGCTGCTGGCTCGCTTTGTCCAGGTCCGATCCAAACTGCGCAAACGCCGCCAGCGCGCGATACTGCGCCAGTTCCAAACGCAGCGAACCGGCCACCTGCCGCATCGCTTTGATCTGCGCGGCGCCGCCCACGCGGCTCACGGAGATGCCCACGTTCACCGCCGGACGGATGTTCGAGTTGAACAAATCCGACTCCAGGAAGATCTGCCCGTCGGTAATCGAAATCACGTTCGTCGGAATGTAGGCCGATACGTCGCCCGCCTGAGTCTCAATAAACGGAAGCGCCGTCAGCGAACCGCCCGACTTCAACTTCGCCGCCCGCTCGAGCAACCGCGAGTGAAGATAGAACACGTCGCCCGGAAACGCCTCGCGCCCCGGCGGACGCCGCAGCAGCAGCGAAATCTCGCGATACGCCGCCGCGTGCTTCGACAAATCGTCGTACACCAGCA
>CAYUZM010001133.1:0-2300 GCA_964449665.1 uncultured Solibacteraceae bacterium | reverse complement strand
CCCGCCTTTACTGCCCCCGCCCCACGCCTTCCTTCATGCTGAACCATGAAGTTCGCCCCTGTTGCCGTTCTCGCCTACGCCTCCTTCTCCCTGGCCTCCTCGAGCGACGCAGAGTGGGCCACCCATGTCGCCCAAGGCATGGAAGCTTTCCAGCAAGGCCGCTACTCCCGCGCCGAGACCTCGTTCCGGTTGGCGCGTTCCCTCGCCACCGCGCTACCGCCCGACGACCCACGCCGCGCCCGAGCGCATAACAACCTCGCCGCCGTCTTTCACGTCCAGGGCCGCTACGCGGAGGCCCAGGGCGAATACCGCCTCGCGCTCGAATGGTGGCGCGCGCACCCAACCACCGCCAATCCGGACGAGAGCAAACTGCTCAACAACCTCGCCTCCACGTTCCGCGCCACCGGCCAGTTCGACGAAGCCCGCCGCCTCGCCCGGCAATCCATCGAAGCGGCCTTGCGCCTCCACCTCCCCGCCGACCAGGCCAACGCCGCCTTCAACCTCGGCGAGATCCTCCGCGCCACCGGTGACCACGAGGGCGCGGCCCAGTCCCTGCGCGAGGCCATCGCCCTCGCCCGCCAGTCCCTGGGCCCTCGTTCCCTGCTCGAAGCGCACATCCGCCAATCCATCGGCATGCTCTCGCTCAGCCTGGGCGATGTCTCGCTCGCCCGCGAACACATCGTCGCCGCCTATCCCATCTTTGAAGAGAAGCTCGACGCCACACACCCCGACCTCGCCACCGCCGCCAGCAATCTCGCCCAGGTGCTGGTCGCCAGCGGTCGCGATGCCGAGGCGATCGATCCTCTGCAAACCGCTCTGAGCATCTGGCAAACACGCCTCGGACCCAACCACCCGCGCGTAGCCATCGCCCTCAACAACCTCGGCCAGTGGCAGCTCCGCCAAGGCCTCGCCATTGAGGCTGAGGCATCCCTCCGCCGTGCCATCGGCATCTGGGAACAGGCCCTCGGCTCCAACCACCCCGACACCGCGCGCGCCTATCTGAACCTCGGCGTGCTCTTCCAATCGCAAGGTAAATGGCACGGCGCCGAATCGCTTTTCGAGCGCGCCATGAAGTCCGCCCAGCAGTCCGTCGGCCCCGCGCATCCGCTCACCCGCGATGCCCGCACGCTGCTGGCGAATCTATACGACCACGAGAAGCGGCCGACCGAAGCCAAACGTCTGCGCCAACAGGCGGGCCTACGCTAACATTTGGCACATGACTGCGCTGACGAGGCCCCTTCTTCTCGCACTCTTCGCTGCTTGCCTCGTTGGTCAACCGAAAGAGCACTGGCAGGCTTGCCCGGTCATCGTGAAGTTGCCCGCGAGCATTCGCGCCTCGCATTCGCTCGACGACAGCGAGCTCTTCGAGATTCGCCAGTGTCATGGCGAACACATCTTCGTGACGGCGATAGAACGCGGAGCGGAAAGCCCTTCTCTCGTCATCTCGATCAGCGGCCCTACACGTTTCCTTGCGCATATTCTTGACGTACTTGTGTTGCAGAGCATGGGCGGCGCGTCCGATCACGTCTACGTCTTCGCGTTTCGCGCAGGTAAGCCATCGCTTGCGTTGAAGACAGCTACAAAAGACCTCATCCAGGTGCAGCAAGAACAAAAGGCCGTTGTCGTCCTCGTCCCTCCGGCGACATACCCTGGCCCTAACGGCAAGTTTCCCCCGCCCCCTCCGCTCAAACGCTACAGTTTTCCGTTGGAAAACTAGGATTCGTCGCCGCCGCTCGCCAGCGGCCCCAATTCGGCCTCCAACTCCTCCACGCTGGGTAGGCTACCCTTCCATCGTTCGGGCAGCGACTCCAAGTGCCGGAATCCGGAAACACCGATCGGTTTCGCCATGTCGCGCAGCGCATACTCGACCACCACCTGGTTCCGCCCCTTGCAGAGAACCAACCCGATGCTCGGCTGGTCATCGGCATGGCGCAACAAGTCGTCGACCGCCGACAGGTAGAAGTTTATCTTTCCTGCGTACTCGGGCTTGAAATCGCCGCTCTTCAGCTCAATCACGACAAATGCGCGCAGGCGCAAATGGTAGAACAGCAGGTCGATCCGGAACTCCTCGCCGCCGACCGCAATCGGATACTGGCTCCCCACGAACGCGAAACCCACGCCCAGTTCCAGCAGAAACTGCCGGACGTGCTCCACCAGGGCTCTCTCCAGGTCGCGTTCCTTCGCCTCGGTCCCAAGCGTCAGGAAGTCGAAGTTGTACGGTTCCTTCAAAATCTGCTCTGCCATCTCCCACTGAGGCGCCGGAAGCGTCCGCCGGAACTTGTGCTGCGCCTTCCCCTGGC
>CAYUZM010001132.1:0-2301 GCA_964449665.1 uncultured Solibacteraceae bacterium | reverse complement strand
GTTACCGGCCGCCGCTGCCTGCGGTGGTTACAGGTTTGCTCGTAGCGATCGCCGCCATCTCCATCGAGGTTATTCGCGAACACTTCTATGCATGAACTGTGGTTCACCGCGCTGATGAATCAATATCTGGCTGGTCCGGCCAACGCGATTCTGGACGCATTTGGGCAATCGGCCGCGCACCGGGACAAGCCGTGGACGAACTTCATGGCGATGGAGATTCTGGTGTTGCTTGTGCTGGTGGCGCTGCCGTTGATTTTGCGTCCCATGATCAGCGTGACGAAGCCGGGCACGCTGCAGCAATCGTTCGAGCTGATTTGGGAGATGCTGCGCGGGCAGGCGCACGACATTATCGGGCATGGCAGCGACAAATACGTTTACATGTTCGGAACGTTTTTCGTGTTCATCCTGTTCGCCAATCTGTTGGGCATGATTCCGACATTTGAAGCGCCGACGATGTATCCGGCGGTGCCGTTGGGCATTGCGATCATTGCATTCCTGTACTACAACTGGGCGGGCATTGCGGAGCAGGGTCCGATTGGACACTTGAAGCACTTCATGGGGCCGATAGTGTGGCTGGCGCCGTTCCTATTCTTGATTGAAATTATCAGCCACCTGATCCGGCCGATGTCGCTCACGATTCGTTTGTACGCGAACATGTTCGCGGGCGAGGAAGTGACGTTGAATTTCATGGCGCTGGCTCCGCTGGTGGTTCCGGTGCTGGTGATGGCGCTGCACTTCTTCGTGTCGATTCTGCAGGCATTCATTTTTACGGTTCTTACGATGGTCTACGTGGGCGGCGTGGTCGCGCACGAGGATCACTAAACACGGCATTTTGCGGCTTGCCGCGTGAGCCGGGCCGGTCCCCACCGAGCCTTGGAACCACCAACGGCGGGCGATTTTTTAAGGAGAGTGTATGAAAGTGAAATCGGTATTGTTCCTGCTGGCGCTGATGTTGGTTGCGGCGCCGGTGTTTGCACAAGAGGGCGGCGCGGCGGCGGCGGGCGGCGGGTTCCACCTGTCGACGGCGTTCGCGATGGCGATTGCTTCGGGCCTTTGCGGTTTGGGCCAGGGCAAGGCGATTGCGTCGTCCGTGGAAGGCATGGCGCGTAACCCATCGGCGGGCGGCGCGATCCGCATTACGCTGCTGCTCGGACTGGCGTTCATCGAGTCGCTGGCGCTCTTCACGCTGATCTCGTTGGGCCGCTAATTGGGCCGCTCATTGCGACTTTGAATGGAAGGCCCGTTGCTCTAGCGAGCGACGGGCCTTTTGTGCGTTTGGGGATGGGTGCGGACAGAAGCGCGCCGGTGTGTGGGGGAGGTTCGAGAAAGACCATGCTGAAACTTCAAGGTATATATCCGCCGATTGCAACGCCGTTTGATTTCGACGGCAACATCTACAAGGTCAAGGTCCGGCACAATGTCGAGCGTTGGAACAGGGTGGGGTTGTCGGGTTACGTGGTGTGCGGTTCGACGGGTGAGAGCGTATACCTGACGTTTGAGGAGAAGATCGAGTTGTTTGGGTTGGTGGCCGAGGCCGCGGCGCCGGAAAAGTTGCTGATGGCGGGGACGGGCGTGGAGAGCGTACGAGAAACCGTGGCGCTAACGAACAAGGCCGCCGAGATGGGGTACAAGGCGGCGATGGTGCGGACGCCGCACTACTACAAGAATCTGCTGGCGAGGGGCGAGGCGCAGGCGTTGTATTTTCGGGCGGTGGCGGATCAATTGAAGATTCCGCTGATGATCTACAACTGGCCGCAGGCGACGGGTGTGGACATTCCCGCCGAAACCGTGGCGGCGCTGAGCGAGCATCCGAACATCATTGCGATCAAGGAGTCGTCTGGAAACCTGGAGAAGGTGATGCAGATGATTCGGACGGTGAAGCCGGGGTTTCAGGTGCTGGTGGGGAGCGCGCCGACGTTGTATCCGTCGTTGATGATCGGCGCGGTGGGCGCGGTGCTAGCGTATGCGAATGCGGCGCCGTATTCGGTGCTGGCGATATGGGAGGCGTTCCGGACGCGCGATTATGAAGCCGCGTTGGACTGGCAGAACCGGATTGGGCGGGCGGCCGCACTGGTGACGGCGAAGTATGGCGTGCCGGGGTTGAAGCACGCGATGGATTTGAATGGGTACTATGGCGGCCCGCCGCGGTTGCCGTTGTCGCCGGGGGGGGCGGAGGCGCGGGGGGGGGTGGAAGAGGCGGTTGCTGGGGTGGGGGGTGAGGGGGCGGGGGTGGGGGCGGGCGGCGCGCGGGGGGTGTTGGGGTGGAGGGGGGGCGCCGCCGGCGGTCAGGGTCCAGCGGGG
>CAYUZM010001131.1:0-2304 GCA_964449665.1 uncultured Solibacteraceae bacterium | reverse complement strand
GGATTGGCGAGGCCGCGCTCCCGCGTCTTCAGGAAGCACCACTGGTTCCAGCGGTAGTACTCCGGCTCGCACGTGGGGACTTCGCGCGACCAGTCGTAGGAGAAGCCATAGCGCATGTGCTGGCGCTTCATGGCCGCAATGTTGGAAAGTGTCCACTCGCGCGGATGGCGGTTGTTCTTGATGGCCGCGTTTTCGGCGGGCAGCCCGAAGGCATCCCAGCCCATCGGGTGGATCACGTTGAAGCCGCGCATCCATTTATAGCGGGCCAGCGCGTCTCCGATCGTGTAGTTGCGGATGTGGCCGACGTGCAGCGTGCCCGACGGATAGGGCAGCATCTCGAGCAGATAATACTTCGGCCGCGTGGGGTCTTCTTTGACCTCGAAGAGATTCTCGTTGGCGAAACGCACGCACCACTTCAACTCGACCTGGTTGTGATCGTAGGGCTTTTCGGGCATGGGGATTCTACTAGTGTAGCGGGGGGCGGAAGCGGCGCGGATTGGCGCGGTTAGCGCTTGAGCGGATTGGACGTGCGCAGTTTCGGGAAGCGCAGGAAGTCGACGTCGGTGGTGGCAAGCGTGGCGTCGTATTCCATGGCGAGCGCCGCCAGATGCGCGTCGGAGGTCAGGTTGCCCGCCGTGCCGAGTTCGGTGAGAAGTTCGAACAGCACATCGGCGTGCCGGTCGGTGGGATGAATGATCTCCACGTGTGGAAGGGCGAGCCACGATTGGACGGTGGCGATGGCGTCTCCAGCCGAAACCGGGTTCGGCATCACGCCGCGGCGTGTGGTGATGCGGATGAAGCCAATAATCCCGATCCATGCGAGGCCGACGGGTTGCCTCCCCGTGAGCGTCTGTTCCCACCAAGCCCTCGCGGTATCGTGTTGCGGGTCGCCGGTGTTGTACGCGTAGATCAGTAGATTCACGTCAGTTACGATCACGAGTCTGTTTCCTGAGGAAGTCTTCGATCTCCAAGTCATCCACCAATTGGCCGAGTTTGGTGCGGTCGATTCCTGGAGCATAACCGCCCAGGTCAAAAGGTTTCACCACGAATGGCTTGGGCGCCGGCGCCGCCGGTTTCGCAAGCGCGGCGCGCAGGAGATCGTTCACCACCGTCTTCAAGGGGAGTTTGCGCTGACGCACTGCGCGCTTGAGTTTTTCGGCGACGTCGGGTTCGAGTGTGAGTGTGGTCCGCATGGGGACATCATTTCAAGCTGCAGAATTGATGTCAAGGCATCAACGCGTGGGCCATGGGCCCGTGAGGGGGATGTCGCCGGCTTCGGTGACGATAGTGGCGGGGGGAGGACGGTCAGCTGGGCAACCGTGGTCGGTGTCGGCAGGAAACAGCCGCACGAACTCGCCGCAGAAGTGCGTTCGAAGCGCAGGGTCGCGGATGGTGGTGTGGATGCGCAAATCGTCTCGCGAGTCGGGATCGGATAGCGCACGGCGCTTGCGTTGCCGCCACTCGTTTTGGGCCCGGCGCTCAAAGTCCCGATTGTTTTGAAGTATCTCATTCTCCGGCGTTAAACTCTCATCTTTGAACGCTCCCGGTTGGAGCATGGGCTGGCATTCGTCCTGAGCCAATCCCACCGTAACCAGCTCCATGCAAGCGCGTAGGCGCACGCGCTCCTCGGGGTGGCGCAAAAACCCGCGAAGAATTTTGAATGTCCGCCAAAGGGAGAAGCTGTTAAGGTGACTGAACGCGCGGGGGAATGAGCTGCTGTGGTCGGGAGCAATCCAAAAGCAGAGCAGTGAAAGCCGTTCATGAATCGGCTGCGAGCCGTCGAGTGGCAAGCGGTCATGCCGCCCACTGTGAATGGCGGATACGCTACGCCAGTGGTCGCCGGAAAGATGGTAGACCCCGTCTTCGACACGGACTGGGAAGAGGTACCGTTGCCCCTTGACGATGTAGTTCCAATCTCCGCTCCGTCCCCCCGCCGGTACGATCTCATAGACGTAGACCAAGGGGCGCTTCTCCGCTCCTATCAGGACCGTTTCAATGCTCAATTGGTGGCGAACAATGCGCCACTCATTCGGTTTCTCACCAGGGACCGAGAAGAACGGAAAAAAGGGATACACGCTTCCCACTGCAAAGCCCACAAATAGATGCGAGGAACGCGTGTATAGTTGGTTCCCCGGCTGCGGTGTGAATTTGAGACTCGGGGCGCAGGATGACAGCACGGCCAGGGAAGCGATCACCAGCGAATGTAGCCTCCGGTAGTGTTTGACACGGTCACGCCCCGAATTGGTCCCCCCCTACGGCACCCAAACGCCACGCCCCGCCCCAACCGCCCTCACCCGGGCCGCC
>CAYUZM010001130.1:0-2308 GCA_964449665.1 uncultured Solibacteraceae bacterium | reverse complement strand
CAAACGTGGAAATGAATCGTGCGCTGGAGGCGCTTGGCGCGACGGTGACGCCGATCGCACTCTATCGCTGGGAATTACCGGACGATGTGGAACCTCTGCGCGAAGCGGCACGAAGACTTGCGGCAGACGAATTTGAGATTGTCATTTTCACGTCGTCGATTCAGTTGGATCACTTGCTGGAGATCGCGTCGGGACTGGGTGTGAAGGAGAAGGTGTTGGGGGCATTGCGGAACCGCGTGGCGATCGCTTCGGTGGGCCCGGTGATGACCGACGCGCTGACCGCGGCGGGGCTTCCGCCGGATATCATACCGGTTCATCCGAAGATGGGTGCGCTCGTGAAGGCGGCGGCGGAAGAGTCAGCCGAAGCGTTGCGTCGGAAGCGAGCGGTTGCGACCGGCGGTGGCGTTACAGAAGCCCAGTGATCAGATTGCCGCCGTTAATGGTGGCGCGTTCGGCGCGGCCGTTATGCAGGAACGTGAGCTTAAGGTGATCGAGCCCGAGCAGGTGCAGGATGGTCGCGTGGAGATCGTGCACGTGATACGGATTGTCGACGGCGCGCAGGCCGATTTCGTCGGTGGTACCGATAGTTTGTCCTACTTTGATTCCTGCGCCGGCCATCCACATGGTGAAACCCCAGGGATTGTGGTCGCGTCCGTTGCCGCTTTCGTTAAACGGCGTGCGTCCGAATTCCCCGCCCCAGACGACGAGCGTGTCGTCGAGCAGGCCGCGAGACTTCAGATCGGCGAGTAGGCCGGCGATGGGTTTGTCGGAGGCGCGGCACCATTTGGAGTGGTTTCCTTCGATATCCTGGTGCGCGTCCCAGCCGCTGCCGCTGCCACAATAGAGTTCGATGAAACGGACACCGCGCTCGACCAGGCGGCGGGCGAGCAGGCAGTTCTTGCCATATGGTTCCGTGATGGGATCGTCGAGGCCGTAGAGTTTCTTGGTGGCTTCGGTCTCCTGCGTGAGGTCGACGGCTTCCGGCGCCGAGGACTGCATCCGGTAGGCGAGTTCGTAGGATTGGATGCGGGCATCGAGTTCTGTCTCGCCCGGGCGTTGTTCGGCTTGGCGGCGGTTGAGGTCGTTGAGCAGGTCGAGCATTCCGCGCTGCTGCGCGGCGCCCATCTGTTCGGGGCGGGTGAGATTGAGAATCGGCGGGCCTTCGCGCTGTAGCAACGTGCCCTGATATGTGGCGGGGAGGAAGCCCGAGTTCCAGTTCTGCGTGCCGCCAACGACGCTTTTGTTATCGGTGAGGATGACGAACACGGGAAGGTTCTGATTGGCCGTCCCAAGGCCATAGGTGAGCCAGGAACCGAGCGAGGGACGGCCGGCGATGATGGATCCGGTGTTCATCTGGCAAACGGAGCCGACGTGATTCAAACCATCGGCCCAGCAGGAGCGGATGATGGCAAGATCGTCGGCGTGTTGCGCGACGTGCGGATACCAATCGGAAACCCATGTGCCGCTTTGGCCGTGCCGCGCCCATTTACGTTTGGACGGCATGATGGTGTTGCCGACGGTGCCCATGGATGTGAGCGGCTTGCCGAAGGATTCGGGCATTGGTTTGCCCGCCAGTTCTTCCAACTCAGGTTTGGGATCGAAGAGATCGATGTGGCTGGGGCCGCCTTCCATGAACAGCCAGATGATCGATTTCGCTTTCGGCTTGTGGTGCGACGCCTTCGGCTCCATCGGATCCGCAGACTTGAGTGGGGAGGCATATCCGTCGCGTGCCAGCATCGAACTCAATGCCAACCCGGCCAGTCCGCTACCGGCCTGCGGGAAAAACTCCCGCCGCGTCCGTACGTTCCAGCGTCGTGCCTTTGTCCAAGTCCAGCACCAGGAGCAACTCGTTCTTGTTGTCGAAGGGCAACATCTTCAGCGGCACGCTGCGCATCGCCGCCAGACCCATGGCTCCCACGGTCAGCAGAAACATGATGAGCAAAAACGACCAGGCCACTCGGCGGGAATTCAATAACGGCGCCATTAACGGATAGAACACTTTGTAGAGCCGCGACTGCTTGATAGCCTCTATGTCCTGCGGGCCGTGGTCGGCATGTCCGCCGGCGGCACCGGAACTGTACTTGCGTTTGAGCACGTGGTAAGCCAGCCACGGCGTGATCGTGAACGCAACAACCATCGACATGAGCATGGTCACCGGCACGTTGAGGGCCATGGGCCGCATGTAGGGGCCCATCATTCCGGTGATGAAGAACATGGGAAGGAAACTCACAATGACCGCCAGGGTGGCGGTGATCAGCGGCGGGCGAATCTCGGCCACCGCCTCCAAAACGATTCGCCGCGTGGCCTT
>CAYUZM010001129.1:0-2310 GCA_964449665.1 uncultured Solibacteraceae bacterium | reverse complement strand
GACGGACGGAAGGCAAAGGTCGTGGAGATGCGCTTTTTTGGCGGCCTGGAACTCGACGAGATCGCCGAAGTGCTCGATGTTTCTCTCGCCACGGTGAAGCGCGATTGGACCTTCGCGCGCGCCTGGCTGTTTGCGCGCCTCTCAGCAGAAGCGGGCCCCCAGTAGCCGGGATTCGTCGAGCTACCGCGTCGCGCTCGCCGCAATTGCCTGCGCTTCCGCGCTACCGGCATTCCGCGCCAGCACGCGCCGCGCCAGTTCGGCCGCCCGCCCTTTGAGCCGCAACGCCGCGTCCGAATTCCCTTCCTTTGCCTGTAACTCGGCGATGCGCAGGTAGCCTCGCGCCGCGTCCAACAACACTCCATCGCTTGCCGTCGCATCGGCCGCCAATGTGTCCAGATACTGCAAGCTCCGGTTGGCGATCAGTTGCCTCGCCCGCTGCGAACCCGCCAGTGGTTCCACCGAATCGTGAAGTTCGAACATGACGGCCCTCGATAGCGACCGGACCTGCTCGAACCGGGTATCGGCCAGTTGCGCCTGCCGGGCCGCATAGCCCGCCGTGCCCGCCAGCGCCGCTACCGCCGCCAACGCCGCCGCCACGCCGTAGCGATGGCGCACGACGAACTTCCGCGCCCGGTAGGCAAACGAAGCCGGTAGAGCCTCCACCGGCTCGCCGCTGAGATACCGCTCAATATCGCGCGCCATCGCACCCACCGATTCATACCTGTGCGCGGGGTCGCCCTCCATCGCCTTCCGCAGAATCATGCCCAACTCTCCGCCCAACCTCAATTCCGGCGCCGTCTCGTCACGCACTCGCCGCACCACTTCGTCCAGCGGCAACCCGTCAAGCTTGCGCGGCACCTCGCCGCTCAACCACTCGTAGAGCACCACGCCGAGCGAATATACATCGTTGGCCGTGCTCGCGGGCTTGCCCAGAATCTGTTCCGGACTCGCGTACTCCACCGTGTACGCCCTGGGGCCCACCGTCTGCGAGCCCTCGGGCGCAAGCATTTTGGCGATGCCGAAGTCGAGCAGTTTCACCCGCCCCTCAGCCGTGACCAGAATATTGTCGGGCTTCAGGTCGCGGTGCACGACCAGCGATTGGTGGGCCGCCTGCACCCCGGCGCACACCTGCAGAAACAGCTTCAGCTTCTCCGTCTCGCTTCGCGCGCCCGCGTACTCCGTGCACGGCGTTCCTTCCACGAACTCCATCACCAGGTACCGGAATCCCACGGCCGACATCCCCGCGTCCAGCAGACGCGCGATGTTGGGATGCTCCAGCGAAGCCAGAATCTTCGTCTCCGGCGCCGCGCCCACCTGCGTGAGCACGACCTTAATGGCGACCTTCTTGTCGAAGCCTCCGTCCACCCGCTCGCCCTCATACACCACGCTCATGCCGCCCCGGCCCACCTCCGCCAAGGCACGATAGGCGCCGAACCTCTCGCCGCGGAAGTCCAGCAGGCTTGTGTCCAGGAAGCCACCCATCCGCCGTTCGGCATCGAGCAGCCGCATCACCTCCTCGACCAGCAACTCATCGCCGCCGCAACGCTGCCGGACGAGCGTCTCCCGGTCGTGCCCGTTGTATGCGAGCGCCTCGGCGAAGATCTCCTCGGCCCTTGCCCATGTGTTCACGTGCTCCATCGGAACTCTCTTCCCTTACGCTTTCCGCGCCGGCGCAAAAAGGAAAAGAGTAGCACTTTCTTCCGTCGCCGGTCGCTTGCCGTATCTCGCCGGATGCAGGCACCGCTTTCAACCGAACGCGCGCCGAGTTCGCACGCAGCGCACGGCTGGCTTCAGGCCCGCCGAACCACAGGCACCGCTTGCCAGTCCACACTCGCGCGGCGCGCCTGAGCTCTCCGCTCTCCGCCGCGCGGAGACGGCAATCCACAAATGTTCCAGCCCCGCTCCCGAACCAATGCCAACCGCGTTTTCCCGCTCTGGCCCGCGGGCGTGCAGAGTGCGCGCGTGTAAGGCCCGGTTTTTCGCTGCCCTGTGGTAGCATCGACCGAAGCGATCGCCTTCGGGCGGCGGATTCTCAAGCGATGCCAGACACATCTCCCGTCCCCGAAACCGAGTCGTTTGGCGGCTATCGTGCCGTGCGCAAACTCGGCCAGGGCGCCTCCAGCGCCGTATTCGAGGGGCTGCGCCACGACGCGGATTTCACTCAGCGCGTGGCCATCAAAGCGCTTCTCGACGGCCGGGCGGCCAGCCTTTCCGCGGGCGAAACCCGCATCCTCGCCCGCCTTGAACATCCGAATATCGCCCGCCTCCTCGACGCCGGGTCCACCCGCTCCGGAGTCCGCTTCCTGATCA
>CAYUZM010001128.1:0-2313 GCA_964449665.1 uncultured Solibacteraceae bacterium | reverse complement strand
CGAAGCCGGATGCGCGGCTGTTCCCGCAGGCAATACGGACGGAGTGGATCAAACCGGGGCGCGCTTTGTGGAGCTACCTGGACGGCGGAACGAATACGCTCGAGGGGATGAAAGAGTTCTCACGGCAAGCCGGTGAGCTGGGGTTCGAGTACAGCGTGCTGGAAGGCTTCTGGTCGCGTTGGCCCGAAAAGGATGTGAAGGAACTCGTATCCGAGTCGCGGAAGGCGGGTGTGGGCATTCTGCTTTGGAAGCACAGTAATCAATTGAGGACTCCCGAGGCCCGGCGAGCGTTTTTCGAGATGTGCACCCGCACTGGCGTCGTGGGCGCAAAGATTGACTTTTTCGACCATGAGCATAAGGAGATTGTCGATCTCTATGAGACTTTGCTGCGGGAAGCAGCGGAGGCCAAGTTGCTATTGGACTTCCACGGCAGCAACAAGCCGACAGGGATGGAGCGAACGTGGCCGAACTTGATCGGGATGGAGGCTGTTCGAGGGATGGAGACACGGCCGCCTTATGCGCAAAACGAGGTGACATTGCCGTTTACGCGGATGCTCGCGGGGCTGGCGGACTACACGCCCATGCACTTTGGCGCACGCAAGTTCGCCGACACAACCTGGCCGCATCAAATCGCGAACGCGGTTCTGCTACAGGCTCCGCTGCTGGTTTACGCCGCGAATCCACACTCAATTTTGAACAACCCGGCGCTCGATGTGATCAAGAGTATTCCCAGCACGTGGGACGAAACTGTAGTGCTACCGGCGTCGGCGATCGGCGAGCTCGCGACGTTCGCGCGGCGCAAAGGAAAGACGTGGTTTTTGGCGGTGAACAACGGTGTCGTGGAACGGTCGGTGACGATTGATCTGTCGTTTCTGGGAACGGGCTGGTATCAGGGTGTCCTGGTCCGGGATTCGACTGAGGCGGCAAGCCTGTCGATGGAGCATGGAATGTTTCGTTCATCCGATTCATTGACAATTCGAATGCGCTCCGGCGGCGGCTTTGTCGGGCGGTTCCATCAATAGGATCCGGATGCCATGAAGCGGCCCGTGACGGGTGTTGTAGCCGTCTGCCAAGTGGCGCGGTGCATCGAGAGTCTGATCCGCGTCGACCGGCGGCAGCGGATGTGACTGGCGGATCACCTGAAAGTTGCGGTGCTTATGACACCATCCCGACGGCTAGAAGCCCTCGAAAGCGTTGGGCTGGCTCCTCCTGTCGGCATCGATCTGCACTCGCGAGCGCGAGCCCGGCGAAAAGCCCAGCTGTTCTGCAGCCTTGAGCATGATCGTTGCTTGCCTGTTCACCACGGGAAGATACGGTGACTGAATCGGGAGACCTGTGTTCGGAGCCTTGATCAGCAACCCATGTCGCTCTACCATTTCAGACGCCTTCCGATGGAGGTCCTCAGCGACGACCCAGGCGGTCAGTACCGAACGGTCCAGCCGCTTCAGCAGGCCTGCTGGTGCGTGCTCAATGGCATACCGCCAGCCAGCCCGCTGGGGTTTGCTCATCCATTTGGGCGGCTCATGGAGGTCTCCTTCGGGGACTGGCTCGGTCTCGTTGAGCGGACGCTTGCCAGGATTGCCGCGAATCAATTTCAGATAAGTAGGAACGGGTTTCCAGCCTCTCATGACTGTATCCTTGGCACCGTGTGGTTCACCGGCACGTATTCCGGTCTTCGAGACACGACCGTCGTAGTTCTGCGAATGGGTTGCTGGAGCCAGTGGACAAGGAGCCACCGACGATTTGAACGCGAGAACGCGCGACCGGCGTAAAACCAAGCTGCTCGGCGGCCCTCAACATGATCGTCGCTTGCCGGTTGATGATCGGCACGTACGGCGATTGAATGGGAGCCCCGGTTACGGGAGCCCGAATAAGCAGCCCGTGGCGGGCAACCATCTCGGTCGCGTGGCGATGCATATCCTGGGCGACCACCCAGGCGACGAGCGCCGAGCAGTCGAGCCGCTTGAGCAGCCCCTCGGGCGCGTGATCAATGGCATAGTTCCATCCGGCCTTCTGGCTGTCGCTGAACCAGTCCGGGGGATCCTTGAGATCGCCTTCCGGGAGTGGCTCGTGGCTATTGAGCCGCCGCTTACCAGGATTTCCACGAAGGATTTTCAGGTGGGTAGGTACGGGTTTTCTGCCACGCACATTCGGCCTCCTTCACCAATCGAGAGTCTTTCGAAGGGGGCGCTTTGCGCTGGCCTGGCGAACCGAAACCTTACCCAAATCTTCGCACGTTCCGGGCGCCACTGCGATGACCACCCCCTAGTTCAATTGCGCGGGTATGCGAATTGTCCGGCGGCGGCGGTCTAG
>CAYUZM010001127.1:0-2314 GCA_964449665.1 uncultured Solibacteraceae bacterium | reverse complement strand
TTTCCGGTTGGTCTTCGCCAAGCTTCCATCCCCGGTTTCCTCCCGGTTCGGCGTCCATCCTTGCCTTGAACGTGCAACTCCAAGCCGTCGCCCGCCATCAGCGCACCCACCGAGCGTTGCGAACAAAGGTGGATTCCATAGAATTCAATCCCAAATGCCCCCACCCATTCCAACCGCCGGAGGCGCGCAACTGACCGCCCAAGGTCACCGCGCTTCCCATCCGCGCCGCCCGCCTGGCGTTGAACCTCTGTTCTTAACGCTGCCCGCGTTCGAGCCCCTTCGTGCCGGACGCCATTTCGCCCCATGCGACAATTAGGACGGAGTTCGCCCGGCGGGCAGCCGCGTCGCCCCACTCCCCCACCTGCAAAGGCAAAGGCGAGGGCGCCGAGGAAAGTCCGGTCTCCATAGGGCAGCGTGCCGGCTAACGGCCGGGGGGGCGCGGTCATAACTGCGTTCCACGGATCAGTGCCACAGAAAATGTACCGCCACGCGGGCGCAAGCCGGCGGGGTAAGGGTGAAAAGGTGCGGTAAGAGCGCACCGCGGCCGCGGCAACGCGCGCCGGCAGGGAAAACCCCACGTGGAGCAAGACCAAATAGGGGAGGATGGCGCGGCCCGCGCCGCTACAACTCCCGGGTAGGTTGCTGGAGCCCGCCAGTAATGGCGGGCCGAGAGGAATGGCTGCCCCGGGCCCGGTTTCGGCCAGGCCCGGACAGGAACCGGCTTATAGCCGGGCGAACTCCAACTTCGAGATCTACTTCCGGCGCCGGATCAGCGCCAGTCCCACCAGCCCAGCTCCCATCAGCGCAAACGTCGCCGGTTCGGGAACCGGTCCAGGCGGCGGCGCCAGGTCGCCATTCGCGTTAAACTCCGCCCGCAAGCCGCCCGGATTGCCCGGATCCGGGTCCTGCGGCGTGTTGTAGACGAAGAAGCTCAGCGTGTTCACGCCCTGCACCAGCCCCGCCGTGTTCAAGTTGAAGTAGCCCGAAAAGCCCGACAGGCTCGACCACGCATCCGTGTTCACAACCGTCCCGCCGTTCAGGCTGTACCCGTCAAACCGGTTGTCCACCGCCAGCCGGTATTGAATCGTGACGCTGCCCAGGATGAACCCCGTCAAATCGAACGTCGTACGGTACTCCCACACCCCGTCGGCGTCGAACCCCGCCGGGCTGCCAGCGTAGCTCGCTTTCGGGCTGATCCACTGCGACGTCGCGTCGTTGGCGAACCAGTGCGGCGAAGGAAATGCCCCGCCCGTCATATTCGTCTCAAACGCGCCCACGTACGGATCCGCGCCCTGGCGTACTACCCAGTTTGTGTCCACCAGGCCCGCGCCCGCCGCTCCGGCGCCCGTATTGTTCAACGTGCTCACGGTCGTCGCCAGGCAGCTTGCGGCGCCCAATACGAAAACTAAGAAATTTCTAATGGTTTGTTTCATTTACTCGGTCCCTCTGCATTCATCTTCGGCACGAGGAACCGAATCGTAAATCAGGCGTTTTCTGTTTGTATACCGAGCCGCGAGCTGCAAAATCCCCTAGCCAGCTGATGGCTCGGCACTAGCGAAGGTACCCCCTTGGACGTACTAGGTAAGGTGGCGTTTGATTACAACCGATTTTCTGTTTGTTATCAGCGCGATAGGCCGGCATCCGCACCTTAGGCCTGCACTCCCGCACCGCTCCCGCACTTCCAGACACACAAATCCGCACGCGCATTCGCCTGCGGGCGCGCACACCAGCGCCGAACGCCCGAAGCCGCTTCCCCGGCCTAGAAACGCAGTTTCGCGGGGAAATACTCGGCGATCAGCTGTTCGTAATAAGGACGAAGCGCCACCGGGTCGGGCGGCGCGTCACTCTTCGAATACAAATCGTAGGGATTAAACGTCCGCACCCACTCCAGCATCTCCCGGTCATGCGCGTCGAGCAGATACTCGTAGCCCCCCTCGCGGTGAATCGGGTAGCAGCTATGGTAGCGGATCATGTACTGCGCCGGTTCGGGCAGATAGTCCTTGGTGACGTGATAGAGAAACTCGTCGTGCCCCCAGCTTAGGTCGACGTTGCGCAACCCGCAGCCTTCCTCATACACGCCCAGCCGCGTCTGCAACTCCGGCTTGGCCGCGTCCGGGTTGTCGCGGAAAAACTCGTGGAAGACAATCTTTTCGCTCCAGGCGCAACCCACCGGGAACGTATCGCCCACCACGGCCCACTGCGGCTCGCCCCACAACCAAAGCACCTTGCCCAGGTCGTGAATCAGCCCGGTCAACTGCATCCAGCGCGGATGCCCGTCGCGGCGAATCGCCTCGGCCGTCTGCAAGTTGTGCTG
>CAYUZM010001126.1:0-2314 GCA_964449665.1 uncultured Solibacteraceae bacterium | reverse complement strand
CGCTGCCGCAATCCCCGACAACTGCCCCGCCGCCAGCATCAGCAAACTCTCCCGCCACACCAGCGACCGCAGCCGCGACGGCGCAAAACCCACCGCCGCCAGCAGCGCGAACTCCCGCCGCCGCTCCAAAACATTTCGCACCAATACTGTTCCCAGCCCCAGCGTGCCCAGCAGCAACCCCAACGCCCCCAGCGCCTGGAACGTCGCCAGATACGTGTTTTCCACGCGATGAAACGCCGCCAGCTTCTCGCCCGCGTCCTGCGCGTCGAATCCCGAATCGGAGAGCGCATCCTCCAGCGCCGCCGATACCTCGGCCACCCTCGGCCCCGGCGCGTCGATCAGAAACACCCGGAACCCCTGCACGTCCGGAAATGCTTTTCGGAAATTTTCCTCCGAAATTACCAACTCGCTCTGGAACAGCGAATCCGACAGCGCCCCCACAATCTGCAGCCGCACCGGCACCCCCCGCGGACCCGGCACCTCCACAATCTCGCCCACCTTCTTGTGCAGCACATACTGCAGCGAATTCGCGTCGGCCACCGCCGGAATCACCGTCGCGTCAATCGACCTCCGCTCCAGCAGCAGCCACGGATTCGCCCGGTCCTCCGGCGTCAGCGCCAGCGACGATGCCCACGCAAAACGCCCCTCTTTCAAAAATGCCTGCGGCGCCCCCAACACCCGCGGATTGCGCGGCTCGTACAGGTTCAGGCAACTGGCGTCATCGCCCGGCTTCAACCGGAAGCTCACGAAATTGGCGTCGTTCAACCCCGTCAGGTTCAACGTCTCCCGCCCCGCCGTGTCGTTCAGGTTGTAGTAAATCGGCCGCACGCTCTCCGCCGCCAAACGATAGCCGCCCGTGCCCGAACTGCGTCCTCCCTCCGCCGCTCCCTCCCGCCGGAAGCTCTCCACCGAGATCACCAGAAACGTCGCCGACGCGATCAACGACGCCACCAGCAGCGTCCGCCCCGGCCGGATCGACAGGTTCCGGAACGCCATCGGCCAAAGCGAGGCCCCCCGCTTGCCCACCGGAGCCGTCGCTCGCAATCGCTGCCGCAGCCAGGCCAGCGCCGCAATCAATAGACAAAACCCCGATCCGAAAAACGCCGCCACCGCCGGAACGTCCCCGCGCGCCCCCGCCGCCGCCAGCGCCAGCGCCGCCACGCCGAATCCCGCCGCGTACCATCCCGCCCGCGTCCCCTTCGCCACGCCCGCCTGAATCTCCCATCCCCCCACCAGCAGCGCCCGGGGCGTCTCGCGCAACAGCCGCCGCAACGTCAGCGCCGTCACGGCAAGGCCCATCACAATCCCAAACCCCAGCGCCGCCGCCAGCGGAGTGGCCGCAAACGCCAACCGCAAATCGTGCGTCCCCACCGCCCCGCTCCACCAGTTGTTCAGCCCATACACGATCAGCGCCGCATACCCAACCGCCGCCCCCAACCCCAGCAATGAGCCCAACGCCGCCAGCACCAGCCCCTCGCGCAGAAAATACCCGCCCGCCCCGCGCCGCGTAAAGCCCACCGCCTCCAGCAATCCCAACTCCCGCGTCCGCTGCTCCACGCCCAATCGGAAAAACAAACCCACCAGCAGCAGCGCCGACACCACCAGGAAAAAGGAGAAATAGAGGAAATACTCCCCAAAGTCCGTCGATCCCCGCGACGCCTCCAACGTGCGCGCGCGAATCGGCATCACCGTCAACCCGAACCGCTCCGGGTCCAACGCCTGCCGCAGCCTCCCCCCAAACTCCTCCCGCGAAATCGTTCCCCCCGTCAGCCGCAGCGCCGATACATTCCCCCACCGCGTCGACCAGATCCGCCGCCCCTCGCCCAGCCCCACAAACGCCTTCGCCGTCGTCCGGTAGCGGTCCCAATAGTCCTCATCCCGCGGCCGTATGCGCGACAAATCCATCGGAAACGGCGGGTCCCAGTCCGACACCGACTCCGCGTCCGTGATCCCCGGATACTCCGGCGCCAGTTCCCGGTCCGCCGCCAGCCCCGCAATCGGCGCCGTCGCCGTAACCACGAAATCGGACGATTCCGTCACCAGCCGCCCGTCGTCCTTCCAAACGTAATAGTCCAACGAAACCTTGTCGCCCGCCTTGGCGTTCAAGTCGCGCGCCGTCCATTCGTTCAGAATCACCCCATTGCCCGGCTCCCCGGCCTTCGCCGGCGCAATCGCCCCCCCCGGCACCGCCGCCACCCGCGAATACGGCACCTCCCGCCCATTCCCGCGAACCCAGTTCGCCAGATACGGCACCCCCGGCGTCCCCGTTACCCCCGCACCCCCCGCAACGTGCGTCACCATCCCACCCACCCGC
>CAYUZM010001125.1:0-2315 GCA_964449665.1 uncultured Solibacteraceae bacterium | reverse complement strand
GTGCGCCGGAGAGGCAGAACCGGTAGCAAACCAGGAGCAGCGGCGGAAACGATTCGAGGGCGATGCGGATGCCGACGTAAGTGGTGCCCCAAAAGGACGACACCGAAGCCAGCGCGACCCACGCCCTGGCTGGTATGGTTGAGCCCATTGTTCAGGGTAGCATCCGCGAATCGGAGCTCCCGGCGCGGACGGGTTCGCTACAATGTGTTGGTTTGATCGTCACAGTCACCATCAACCCGGCGATCGACCGCATCATCAGCGTGGACCGGCTTACATTCGAAGACCGGGGTTATATTCTTTCTCGCGGTGAAGCAGCGGGCGGGCGTGGATTGAACTCATCCATCGTGGTGCACGGCTTTGGTGCGCCCACGCTGGCCATTGTGCCGAGCGGCGGGGCGAGCGGGCGGCGATTCGAAGAGGACCTGAAGCGGCTGGGATTTCCCTACGTCGCGGTTCCGATCAAGCAAACGATCCGTTCGAACTTCATCATCACGGACAAACATGGGTTGACGGTGAAGTTGAACGAACCGGGTCCGCGGATGTCCAACCGCGAACTCAAGCGCTTCGAGGATGCCGTGGAGCAGGCGCTTCCGCAGGCGAAGTGGCTGTTGCTGTGCGGGAGCCTGCCGCCAGGCGTGAAGGTGGACTTCTATGTTCACCTGATCCGCATGGCGAAGGCTGCGAACGTGAAGACGTTCGTGGATACCGACGGCGAATTTCTGCAGGCCGTGCTCGAGGAGCAGCCGACGGTGGTGGCGCCGAACCGGCAGGAGGCCGAGGCGCTGCTGAACAAGTCGCTCATCACGCGGCAACACTTCCGCGAGGCCGTGGAGAGGATTCAACGCATGGGCGCGTCGATCGGCCTGTTGTCATTAGGAAGCCGTGGCGCGCTTGTGTGCGACGGCTCATCGGCCTGGGAGATCACGCCGCCGCAGGTGGACGCGGTTTGTCCGATTGGAGCGGGCGACGCGCTGGACGCGGCGTTTGCGTGGGCGATGATGCAGAAGGACGACTTCGTGGACGCGGCGCGATGGGGTGTGGCGGCGGGCACGGCGTCGGCTGAGTTGCCGGGCGTGAGCTTCGCGAATTTGGAGCAGACGCGAGGGGTTTACGAACGGGTGACGGCGAAGCAGTTGGTTTAATCAGAGCGGAATGTTGCCGTGCTTCTTGCGCGGCATTGTGTCTACCTTGTTTTCCAGCATACGCAGGGCGCGGATGAGTTTCGCGCGCGTTTGGCGGGGGACAATGACGTCGTCGATGAAGCCGTTCTCGGCGGCGACGAAGGGGCTGGCGAAGCGGCTATTGAACTCGTCTATTTTGGATTTGCGCACGGTGTCTTTGTCGGTGGCGGCGGCGAGGTCGCGGCGGTAGACGATGTTGACCGCGCCTTCGGCGCCCATGACGGCGATTTCGGCCGTGGGCCAGGCGTAGTTGATGTCGGTGCGGATGTGCTTGGAGCCCATGACGCAATAGGCGCCTCCGTAGGCTTTACGGGTGATGACCGTGATTTTGGGGACGGTGGCTTCCGCGTAGGCGTAGAGGAGCTTCGCGCCCTGGCGGATGATGCCGCCGAACTCCTGATCGGTGCCGGGGAGGAAGCCGGGCACGTCTTCGAAGGTGATGATGGGGATGTTGAATGCATCGCAAAAGCGGACGAAGCGCGCGCCCTTCACCGATGAGTTGATGTCGAGGCATCCGGCGAGGTGCGCGGGTTGATTGGCGACGATGCCCACGGGGCGGCCGTCGAGGTGTGCGAAACCGACGACTATGTTGCGCGCGTAGTGCTCGTGGACCTCGAAGAATTCGCCATCATCGACGGTGCGGGTGATGACGTCCTTGATGTTGTAGGGGAGGTTGGATTCGAGGGGGACGATGTGGTCGAGCGTGGGGTCTTCGCGGTCGATGGGGTCGTTGGTGGGGCGGCGCGGCGGATCGTCCTGGTTGTTTTGCGGGATGTAGGTGAGCAGGCGGCGGATCTGGCGGAGGCAGGCGGCGTCGCCCGCGGATTGGAAGTGCGCGACACCGCTGACGGCGTTATGGGTGTGCGCGCCGCCGAGGTCCTCTTTGGTGACCTCTTCGTGGGTGACGGTCTTGATGACGTCGGGTCCAGTGACGAACATATAGCTGGAACCGGCGACCATGAAGACAAAGTCGGTGATAGCGGGCGAGTAGACGGCGCCACCGGCACAGGGGCCCATGATGGCGGAGATTTGCGGGATGACGCCGCTGGAAATCGTATTTCGGAGAAAAATATCCGCATAGCCGCCGAGCGAGGCGACTCCTTCCTGGATGCGCGCGCCGCCGGAATCGTTGAG
>CAYUZM010001124.1:0-2316 GCA_964449665.1 uncultured Solibacteraceae bacterium | reverse complement strand
GCCAACGCGGCCAGGCCGGCGTTGAGGAAGTGCCGGAGGAGGGCGGCGGGGGTGTCGTTGCGGGGATCGACGGTGAAGCTGATGTAGCGCACATTGGGGAGCGTGCGGGTAGCTTCGGCGATCTGTTTCATGAGGCGGCTCATGCGCGGGCAGGGGCCGGTGCAGGTGGTGAAGATGAAGTCGGCGACCCAGATGTGACCGGAGAGCTCGGCGGCGCTAGAGAAGGAACGTCCGTCCTGGGCGGTGAGTTGGAAGGCGGGGATGGACTGTTAGACGGGAAGCGGTTCGGGCGAGCGGGCGCAGGCAGCGAGCAACAGGGGCGCGGTAAGGAGGGCTCGGCGTTTCACCGGAGGTTTCACCGGTCGATGAGCATGAGGCCGTAGAGGACGGGGAGATAGACCACCGAGGCCAGGAGCACTTTGCGGGCGCGGGCGACGGTCTTTTCGGAGGCGACGCGGTACCTGGCGTAGAAGAAGAGAGTGCCGGCGGCGAGGGCGCCGTAGAAGTAGAGCTGGCCGGTCATGCCGAGGTAAGTAGGCGCGAGGCTCGCGGGGATGAGCAGGAGCGAGGTGAACAGGATGTGGCGTGCGGTGGATGCGCCGTCGGGTTCGACGACGGGGAGCATGCGGATGCCGGCGTTGCCGTAGTCTTCGCGGTACATCCAGGCGATGGAGTAGAAGTGCGGGAACTGCCACAGGAAGAGGATGGCGAAGAGGGCCCAGGCTTCGGCGGAGAGGTGGCCCTGGGCGGCGGCGTAGCCGATCATGGGCGGCATGGCGCCGGGGATTGCGCCGACGGTTGTCGAGTGCGGGCTGCGGCGCTTGAGGGGCGTGTAGAGAAGCAAGTAGCTGGCGAGGGTGAAGAGGCCGAGGGCGGCCGAGAGGAGGTTGACGGCGAGGGCGAGTTCGACGAAGCCGGCGAGGGCGAGGGCGATGCCGAACCAGAGGGCATGGGCGCGGGGCATCCGGCCGGCGGGGATGGGCCGGTTGCGGGTGCGCTTCATGAGGGCGTCGGCGTCCCATTCGTACCACTGGTTGAGGGCGGCGGTGCCGCTGGCGAGGAGGCCGGTGCCGAGCAGGGTGTGCAGGAAGGCGAGCCAGCCGAAGTCGGGGCGCTGGCCGAAGAGGCAGCCGATGGCGGTGCTCATGAGGATGAGCCAGGTGATGCGCGGCTTGGTGAGGGCGGCGTAGTCGCGCAGATCGGGCTGGGATTGCGAGGTCATCGAATGAGGGGTCGCCAGAAGCATTAGTGTGACATATTCGCCGCGGATCTCATAGGAGCGACGGCCACGGGGCGAACGTGGCGGGCGGTTTGGATGGCAAAGAGGGTACTGGTGGCCATGGTGAGGGCTCCGGTGGCGACGTGGGCCACGGTGAACCAGACCATGACGGGCATGGGTTGCGGCGCGTCGGCGGTGACGACACGGCTCATGTAGGCGGCCACGCCGAGAAAGACCTGGATGAACGTGACGCCGAGGAGAAGGATGGCGGCGGCGCGCAGGGTGCGGTGTTGGGGATAGCTGAGAAGGGCAAAGACGGCGACGAACAAAACCGCTGCGGTGACGATGACAGCGCCGGAAACGTGCCAGAGGATGTCGAGGGCTTTGTGGCGGTAGGCGGCGCCGAGGAAGACCTGGGCGAAGACGAAGACGGGAAGGAGCAGGCCGAGAGTGCGGAGACTGAGGGAGCCGGTGGCGTCGACCATCTCGGGGGCGCGGCGGAACGAGGGCGCGGTGAAGAGGGCGATGGCGACCGTGGTGGAGAAGAAAAGCTCGGCGAGGCAGGCGTGGGAGACGCTGATCCACTTGGGCAGGAGGTAGAGGACGGTGAGACCGCCGAGGAGGCCTTGGAAGATGACGGCGCCGAGTGCGGCGAAACCGAGGCGGCGCATCCAGGGGCGGCCGTCGGCGCGGTAGAGCCAGAGGGCGAGGATGATGGTGAGGAAGCCGACGGTGGTGGCGACCATGCGGTGGCCGTGTTCGAAGAAGATATTGCCGTACATGGGCGGCATGAGCTGGCCGTAGGAGAGCGGCCAGTCGGGGACGGAAAGTCCTGCTTCTTTGGAAGTTACGGTGGCTCCGGCGACGACGAGGAAGAGGGTGCAGCAGGCCAGGAAGATGGCGTAGCGGTGGAGCGCGAGACTTGGCGTGGCGTGGCTAGACATGCTGCGTAGTCGAAAAGGTAGTGGATACGGCCCAGGATACTTCCCTTATTGTAACGCAGGATTTTTTGTTGTCTAGCAGGATTATCTGAGTTTGGAGAGACTACCGGCCGAGTGGCGCTTCCTTGTGTTTCTGGATGATCTGGCTGGGAGCGG
>CAYUZM010001123.1:0-2318 GCA_964449665.1 uncultured Solibacteraceae bacterium | reverse complement strand
GGGGCCCCCGGGAGGGGGTGTGGGAGGATGAGGACGCCGACCGGGCCCATCGGCGGCAGGTTTTCGTCAAGGCCGTTGGCGGCGATGCGCGCCAGTTCCATCTTCTTGCCTTCCATCGACGACGATTTGTCGACGATCAGCACGACGCAGGTGCCTTCGGGAGAACGCGGCGGCGCGAGCTTGGCCGGAAGCACGCGGTCGAGCGCGTCTTCGATGCCCTTCTTGTCGACGTAGACGTTGCGCTCGCCGCCGATGACGAGCACGCCGCCGCCCTGTTGCACGAAGGCCTCGAGGTCGGCCTTGTTGTGGGCGGGCAGCGATTCGAGATCCCAGTTGTTCAGCACCAGCACCTGGTAATCGTCGAGCGCGCCCAATGGCCAGCGGCGGTCTTCCAAGGTGTCGAATTGCGATTGCAGCAGCGCCTGCTTCAGATGGGTGTCGGTTCCCGCGGGGTCCTGGCTCAGCAGCAACAGCTTGGGGCGGCGCAGGGTGACTGCTTGTGTGAAGCGCACTTCGCCCATTCCTTCGGCGCGCAGCGAACCGCTCAGTTCGACGACGCCTGCCGCGGCCAGGCTGGCCTGCAGCCGGAGGTTGTTTTCGCCCGCGGCCAGTTCGGCCTGCGTTTCGCCGAGCGTGCGGCCTTCGGCGGTCAGCTTCACGGTAGCCCGTGTCGCGCGCGGCGATTGCACGGCGAGTTCGATGGGGAAGCGCTCGCCGGTGAACGCAACCGGCGGCATGCGCACGCTATCGAGGCGCAACGCCGGACGCTCGCGCCCCTTGAGGAGGTAGGTATCGACGGGCACGCCGAGCGACCGCGCCTGCCAGACGGCGCGCGTCACGCTGCCTTCGTTTTCGTTGCCGTCGCTGATCAGGGCGATGCGCGGGACGAGTCCTTCGGGCGAAGCGGCTACGGCGTCGCGGATCGCGGCTTCGATGTCGGTGGAGCGGCCTCCGGCACCGGAGGTAAGCTTCAACGCGAATTTGCCTGCCTGCTCGGCCGCGCTGAGTTCACGGACGCGGCGCGCAAAGGGAAGCACGGCAATCTGGTTGCGGCCGCGGGCGTTTTGGAGCGCGGCGATGACCGAGCCCGCCTGCGCCAGGTCCTTCTCCGAAACGCTCGCCGAGGTATCGGCCAGCACGGTGAGCGCGACCTTGGTTTCGTTGACGCTCATCACCGGCCCGGCCAGCGCGAGCGCGATCATGGCAAAGCAGGCGGCTTTGAGAATGAGCGCACGTTTGCGCGTGACCATCGGCCACTGATGCCAGGCCCAGGCCAGCGGCAACGGGACCAGCAATAGACACCAGAGCCGCTCGAAGATCACGACGCTCTCCTTTGCAGCCGGTTCCACAGCGGCATCTGCCTCAGCGAGCCCACGCGGCCGGAGCCGGCAGGCGCGAAGAGGAGCCAATCGAGCAGGAACCCAAGCGCGCCGAGCGCGGCGAGCCAGGGCCACAGGTCGCGCGCTTGCGCGAACCCGGAGACGCTTGCCGGCACGCCGCGCTTCACCTTTTCGGGAGGCGTCCAGACGGTTTCCGGAATGTCGGGCAAGGCCAGCGAGTAGGTTTGCTCGCGGTCGTTCTGCATCACGCGCACCGTGCCTGTCTGCGCGCTATAGAAGCGGACCTGACCGTCGCGAACGGTGAAGGGCAGCGCTTCGCCGCTCTCGTTGATAACGCGCATGCCGTTGGCTTCGCCCTGCTGCCATGGCGCGGTTACGGCGCCCACCGAGCCGGCGAAAACCTCGGTGCGGCGGAAGGCTTCCGGCGCAAACCAGCGCAGCACGTTGGCAAACAGCAGCGGCGTTGCCAGTTCGAACTTCAATTGGCTGCGCAGCGGGTGGAATCCCGCCACCACCAGCTTCGGCTGCCCGGCCGCTTCATGGGCCACGAGTACCGGTCCCGACGCGGTGAACGCCACGCCAGTATCGCCCGCACCGGGCCGGAACACGAGCGCTTGCGACAAGCGGAAATCCTGCGCGCGCAAGCCCACCGAAAGCGGATGGCGCTGCTCCCAACGTTCAATGCGTTCGGTGACGCCGCTCTTGGCCACCAGCCGGCCGTCGGTGCCGTAGAGCCAGTGCCGCGGGAACCCGCTCGCCCCGGTGAGCTCCACCGCGCTGGTGCCGTCGGCGCGCAGGACGAGCGCGACCGTCGTCCACACCACGGGTGAGGCCCACTGCACCAGCTGGCGGTGCGGCACGGGGCGCGGAAGGGGCGCACCGGTCCGCCCGCCGACGGTCTGCACGAGGCGGACCTCGGAGGTGCCGCGGCCCTCCGGCTGGCGCGCCGCAATGCGGTCATCGAGTTCCTGCGCGGCG
>CAYUZM010001122.1:0-2318 GCA_964449665.1 uncultured Solibacteraceae bacterium | reverse complement strand
GGAGCAGGCGATTGTGATGAGCGAGTCGCTGGCGCGGCGGTTGTATGGGCGGGACGATGCGGTGGGGAAGACGGTGAAACTGGAGGCGCCGATGCGGGTGGTGGGCGTGGCGGCCGATGTCATGAATGCGGGTGTGAGTGGATCGACAGACGGCGAGTTTTATGTCTTGCGCGGCGACGCGCCGACGGGCGTGTTTCGCAATCAGAGACCTCCGTATGGATGGCGTGGGGCGACGGCGGTGGTGCGGACGACGGCGTCGGGGGAGATGGCGGCGGCGGCGTTGCGGGAACAGATTTTGAAGCTCGAACCTGGGGTGGCATTGACGTTGGGAACGCTCGACGGCGAACTGAGCCGGTTCTATGCGAAGCCGCGGTTTCAGACGTCGTTGCTGGCGGTGTTCGCGGCGATCGGGCTGGTGCTGGCGGCGGTGGGGTTGTATGGGCTGACGTCGTTCCTGGTGGTGGAGCGGACGCGCGAGACGGGCGTGCGGATGGCGTTGGGGGCGACGCCGCGGGAGATTGTGCGGTTGATGATGGGCGAGGGGATGAAGTGGACTTGCGTGGGGTTGTTTGCGGGCTCGTTGGCGGTGGCGGGTATGGCACGAGCGATGCGGGCGGCGATGGCCGGCGTGGCGGCGTTCGATGCGCGGGTGTTTGCGGCGGCGGTGGGGTTGTTGCTTGTGGTGGCGATGGTGGCGGCGTGGTTGCCGGGGAGGCGGGCGGCGGGGCTGGACCCGATGGCGGCGTTGCGGCAAGAGTGACGCGTGCGGAGAAATGGACCGCCGGTGCGGGCGGGCGCGGATTCGGGCGCCACCGGATGGCGCAAACTAGCAGACATGCGATTCTGTTGCGCGGCATTCGCGCTGGCCTGCGTTCTTCACGGGCAACAAGCGTTCCAATATAACCGCGAGAACGGGCTCGATCCGTTGACGGTGGGGATGAAGAACGACCAGCCGATGGCGATTGATTGGGACGAGGACGGGCGCCCCGACATTCTGCAGCGGAACATCTACTCGACGGCGTTTGGGGAGCCGTGGTGGGGCGTTTACTTCTTCCGGAACGTTGGCACGAATAAGAGCCCGCGTTATGCGGCTTCGAAGCGATTGAGCGTGGGCGGCCGGGCGATTGAGGACACCTATGCGAGCTATCAGACGCTCGATTGGAATCGGGACGGGCATCCCGATCTCTTGAGCGGCATCGGCGCGGGGCCGCGGAAGGGCACGCTGCAGATCTATCTCAATGAAGGCCGGAAGGACGCGCAGGGGTTGCCGGTTCTGACGGTGGGGCCGGTGTTGCGGTGGTTGAACGATGGCGGGGATCTTGCGTATGGGATGAGGCTGATCGACGGCGATCTCTACACGCTGAAGATGCGCGTACAGTATTTTCCCACGCAGGCGCTGGAGCACACGCTCTTCCGGCATGCCGCGACGAGCGATGGCTTTGACAAGGCGGAGTTGCTGGAGTTCGGCGGCAAGGCAGTGTATGACGAGTGGCCTTCCACGAAGCGCGGCGGCAAGTGGCTGGGGGCGACGCGGACGCGGCGTGGTCCGCTGCGGACGTGCATTGTCGAATGGGAGGATCGCGCGAAGGCGCCGAAGTGCATTGCGGATACGAGTCCCGATGGCTTTGCGATTCCGAGCGCGACCAAGGATGGAATTTTCGCCGCGACGATGGGGGGATGGCTGCGGTTCCTGCCGGATGGCGGCAAGCCGCATATTGTGATGGCCGAAGGGATGCCGTGTTCGTTTGGAGGCTACAGCAGCGTGGAGGTGGCGGATTGGGAAGGCGACGGCGACCTTGATTTCATTGGGGGAAATGAGACGGGGTTCGTGCAACTGATTGAGAACATCAGCACGTCTGGGCGGACGCAGTTTCAGACGGCGCGGAAGATTCCGAACGTGTATGCGGCGCGATGGATGTTCATCGACGATGAGGATCCGGAGCGGCCGTATGGGCAATCGAAGCCGGCGTATGTGGATTGGGATGGCGATGGCGATCTCGATTTGCTGGTGGGCAACAATTCGAATCGCGTCGCCTACTTTGAGAACGTTGGTTCGCGGGCGCGGCCGAAGTTTGGCAAGGCCGTGAAGCTGATGCACGATGGCGGCGAGCACTTTTCGTTTCGCGCGCGGCCCGCGCCGGTGGATTACAACAACGATGGGCTGATCGATCTGGTTGCGGGCTGGGCGGGGCCACGCGATCGGAACGATTCGGAGAGCATCGCCATCGCGGTGTATTTGCGATACAGGGACGGGAAGGGGCGGAGACGGTTGCGGGCGCCTGTTGTGCTGTAGGACACGAGGGGGCCGGGGTCGCGCG
>CAYUZM010001121.1:0-2321 GCA_964449665.1 uncultured Solibacteraceae bacterium | reverse complement strand
GTGGTGGTGGCATGGCGTGCGGCTGGTGGGCATGGGCGCGCTGCTTTGCCATGGAATTCGCCTGTATCTGAAAACACAGCAGGAGTTGCTCGACCTCAACGAACTGCTCGAACACCGCATTGCCGAACGTTCGGCCGCGGCTGAACAGCGCAGCCGGGCGCTGGAGGTTTCGCAGGGCGCGCTGCAGTTTGCCGTGCATGCGGCCAATACCGCCAATCAGGCCAAGAGCCGCTTTCTCGCCCACATGAGCCACGAGATCCGCACGCCCATGAACGCGATTCTGGGCATGGCCGACCTGCTGTGGGAGTCGCCGCTGAACGCCGACCAGAGGAACTATGTGCAGGTGTTCCGCCGCGCGGGACAGAACCTGCTCGCCTTGATCAATGACATTCTCGACCTCTCCAAGATCGAGTCCGGCCAGTTCGCGCTTGACCGCACCGAGTTCCAGCTGGAAGAGTTGATCGTGCGCACCTTGGAGAGCATCCGTCCGCGCTGCCATCAGAAGCGCATCGAGTTCATCGTGGACCTGCCGTCGGGGCTGCACAAGAGTCTCATTGGCGATCCTCTCCGCCTGCAGCAGGTGCTCATGAACCTGCTCGGCAATGCGGTGAAATTCACCGAGGCCGGACAGATCGTGCTCGGCGTGCGCGGAGGCGAAACGCCGGGCGAGATTCTGTGTTCCATCTCCGACACGGGCATCGGCATTCCGTCCGACCGTCTGGAGGCCATCTTTGAAGACTTCAGCCAGGCCGACGCCTCCACCACGCGCAAGTACGGCGGCACGGGGCTGGGCCTAGGCATCGCGCGCCGTCTGGTTCGCTTCATGGGAGGCGAGATGACGGTGGAAAGCGAGCTGGGCAAGGGCAGCACCTTCCGCTTCGGCATCAAATGCCAAGAGGGAACCAAAGCCGCGCCGGTGCGGCCGCAGATCGCGCAGGACTTCGCGCATCACCGCGTGCTGGTGGTCGACGACAACGCGACCAACCGTATGATTCTGCGCGAAACGCTGCGTTTCTGGGGCCTAGAGTCGGGCGAATCCTCATCGGCGCGGGAGGCGGCGGGCGAACTCGCGCGGTCGCTGCAGGCGGGCCAGCGCTACTCGCTCGTCATTCTGGACCGCAACATGCCCGAGACCGACGGATTCATGGCGGCCCGGCAACTGCGCGCCATCACACCCGACATCCCGATCATCATGTTGACCTCGGACGAGCGGCCGGGCGATGCCGCGTTGCGGCGCCAGCATCGCATCGCCTCTTTCTCGACAAAGCCGCTGAAGCGGGCCGAACTCCTGCGGCAGGTGTGCGCCGCGCTGGGAACCGAAGATCCGGCGCCCGCGCTTGACAAGATACCGCCCGCATCGTCGTTCCCCATGCCGCCCGCCGCTCCCCCCGGCCTGCGGCTGCTCATTGCCGAAGACTCCGAGGACAATCGCATTTTGCTCGAAGCCTACCTGAAATCGAGCGGCTACTCCCTGCGGTTTGTCGAAGACGGCAGCCGCGCCGTGCAGGCGTTTCCCGAACACCGTTTCGACCTCGTGCTGATGGACCTTCAAATGCCGGTCATGGATGGCCTCGAGGCCACGCGCCGCATTCGCGCCCTCGAGCGCGAGCGCGGCCTCGCGGCCGTGCCGATTCTGGCGCTCACCGCCAACGCGCTGCCCGCCGATATCGAGGCTTCCCAGCGCGCAGGCTGCAACGCCCACCTCGCCAAGCCGGTCTCCAAGACCCGCCTGCTCTCGGTCTTGCGGAAATATACAAGCAAGGCCCCCGAGACGGCCAAACCGGATGCGATTCTGGCACGCGTTCCGGCCGGACTGGAACACATCGCGCCCGGCTACCTAGCCAAGCGCCGGAGCGAGTTGCCCGTGTTGCGCGAACTGCTCCATGCCCTCGACTGGAACCAGATCCGCGTTCTGGGCCACAACATGAAGGGCACCGGCACCGGCTACGGCTTCCCGGAGATCACCGGCCTTGGCGCGGCCATTGAGCAGGCGGCCAAACAGTCGAACCCCGATGCGGTTGCGTTGCAGTTGCAGGAGTTGGAAACCTACCTCTCGCGCGTCACGCTGCCGGACACCGAGCCCGACCGCGTCACCATGGCCTAAGCGGTCTCAACCGCTGATTTCCCGCCCAACCAAGTTCAACATTCGGGCTGCCCGACCGAAAAGCTAAGAGGGGCTCGACGGGGGATGACCTTACTCCTCAGGGTATACGACCTCCCCCGGAAACGCATCATGCTCAAGAAACGACTCAATGTCCTGCTGGTGGAAGACGACCCGGACTATGTCCCGCTGGTCCAGGCCTGGCTGGCGGCCTGCCCCG
>CAYUZM010001120.1:0-2326 GCA_964449665.1 uncultured Solibacteraceae bacterium | reverse complement strand
TTAAGGACACCAAGAGCGGACAGGATTGGGCGCAGATGTCCGGCGTTCTCTACGACTACGTTCTGCGCGGCGTCACGCCCGCCCAGGTGCGCGCCAACCCCGGCATCATCGCGCCGCAGGGCTGGATCGAAAACCTCGCTCCCGGCCTTGCCGGCTACCTCTTCCCCGGCAGCGCCACGGCCAACTACTTCGGCCTGGTCTACGACGAATACGGCGGCAGCGACCTCGACGCCCTCAACGACCTCGACCGCCTGCGCAGCCCGCAGTTCCCCAACTGCATCATGGTCACCGGCTGCAACACGACCTTCCCGCTGCAGAACGCCGGCAACCGCACGTGGATGAACGCGGGCTTCGCCAACTTCCACGGCGGCACGCTCACCATCCGCCGCGGCCTAAAGAACGGCTTCGCCTTCGACTTCAACTACACGCTCTCGCACTCCATCGACAACTCCTCGGGCGCGGAAGGCGGCGCGGGCGCCAGCGGCGCCGTCATTCAGGACGCCTTCGATTTCGGCGCCTTCCGCGGCTCGTCCGATTTCGACATCCGCCACAACATCTCCGCCAACGGCCTCTACGAACTCCCATTCGGCAAAGGCAAAGCGTTCGCCAACGCGATGCCCGGCTGGGCCGACCAGATCATCGGCGGCTGGCAGGTGTCGAGCATCATGCGCTACCGCACCGGCTTGCCCACCACCGTCAGCTCCGGTGGCGTCTACCCCACCAACTACCTGAACTCGGCCATCGCCATCGCCGCCCCCGGCGCCACGGTGCCCGAAGGCGGGTCCACGTATAACCAGAACAACAACCCGTCGGTATTCGGCAACACGAGCGTCATCAGCTCCTTCGTGAGCCAGTACCCCGGGCGCACCGGCACCCGCGCCATCACGCGGCTGGACGACATGATCAACTTCGACTTCGCCGCGGCCAAGTACTTCCGGCTGCCCTGGGAAGGCCACAAGATCCAGTTCCGCGCCGAAGCGTTCAACGCCTTCAACAACGTGAACTTCTTCGACGCCCAACTCCGCCTGGACCGCGCCTCCACCTTCGGCGAATACCAGCGCGCCATGCCGTCACGCGTCATGCAGTTCGCACTGCGCTACGAGTTTTAACCAACTCGCAAGAGGGGCCGCCGCCACGGCGCGGCCTCTCTTGCCGCCCGCAGTCAGAATGTCCTCTGCTGCTTCTATCCCGGCCTGCTCCCTCATCGGGGCAGGCCGATTTTTGATGCTTGCGCCAGAAAATATACCCGGACGAGTAGCGGCAGCATGGGTATCAACAGGCAGATGACGAGATTGCGGCGCGCCACGGGGGACAGGGACAGAACGCGAAACATCGCGACTCCCGCGCTGATGAGCAGGAATGCGACCGCGTAGATGCACGTCATCATCACGTAGCCATCATGGACGAGCATCGCGGCAAAGTAGAAACCGGCCAGGGTCGCGCCGTAGAGGGCAATGAGTAGCGCCAAGGCGGGGTTCCCAGACTGGCCAGAGGCGGCTGCTTCCGATTCAGTGCTCCGCGATGGTTCCGGGAATAACCGGTCCAAAATAATACTGCACAACACGGATGCGGCAACGGTAGCTGCGAATACTGGCAGAGACGGCAACTCGCCGTATTGCCACCAAACTATAAGCGTCGCGGCACAGTAGATCCAAGAGCCGGGAAACCTGGATACCGGCCTGGTGAAATTCGTCGAACGCATGGCTGCTTCGGACAGACTACCATTGCGGTCAAACCATGCCCACTATGTATTGCCGTTGGCCGATCGGCTCTGGTCACTCTGCGCTGCCGCCCCCTCTTGGGACCCGCCCCAGCCCCGCCACTTCCTTGAAATTTCCCCCGCCACCGTCCCGCACGCACAAATATCCTGAACAACCCGCGCCCTTAAAGAATTTCCATCATAAGGACCAGTCGCAACACCGCCTGTAATGAGATGATGCGCATTGGCAATCTACATGTCACGAACGTTCACCACACTCGCGCTTGCGGCCGCTCTGCTCGGCCTCGCCGCCGCACAAAATGGACCGGAAACCGTCACGCGCGGAACGAAACGATTCCAAAGAAGAGTAGTCACCTCCGGTTTGGCCGCGCCCTGGGAACTCACCTGGGGGCCTGATGACAAGCTCTGGGTTACCGAACGCACCGGCAATCGCATCACTCGCATCGACCCCGCCACCGGAGCCCGCCCCATCGCCGCCAGGATTCCGGAAGTCGCGGCGCCCGGCGGCCAGGACGGCCTTCTCGGTTAGGGCCCCCACCCCGACCCCCCCCACGGGAGCGGCCACCACCACCTCCCACCCGGCCCATCCGACCGGCGCACGGATCC
>CAYUZM010001119.1:0-2328 GCA_964449665.1 uncultured Solibacteraceae bacterium | reverse complement strand
CTGGACACCCGGGGTGCCGGGGACCACGACGTACGCGGGGGCGAGCCGGGGGATTTCGAGTTGGAGCTGGAGTACCGCGTTTCCGCGCAGGGCAACTCGGGCGTGAACTACCGCAGCGTGGAGTTGACGGACGTGAAGTGGTCGCTTTCGGGGTATCAGGCCGATATCGAGGGGCGCGAGCAGCACACGGCGCAAAATTATGAGGAGCGCGGGCGGACGTTTCTGGCGTTGCGGGGGCAGGTGGTGCGGCTAGTGGAGGGGCAGAAGCCGCGGGTGATCGGGTCGGTGGGCGATGCGAAGGAGTTGCAGGCGCTGGTGAAGCCGCTCGACTGGAACGAGTATCACCTGATTGCGCGGGGGAACGTGCTGACGCACATTCTGAACGGGCGGGTGATGTCGATCGTCATCGACGAGGACGCGGCGAAGCGGAAGCTGGCCGGGAAGATTGGCGTGCAGGTGCACGTTGGGCCGCCGATGACGATCGAATACCGGAATATCCGGCTGAAGACGCTGCCGGAGGTGCGGTGAGGCGGCGTTAGTCGATGATCTCGAAGATGGCTTCGACTTCGACGGCGACGCCGGTGGGAAGCGAGGCGAAGCCGAGGGCGGAGCGGGCATGGAAGCCGTCGCCGGTTTTGCCGAAGATCTCGTGCATGAGATCGGAGGCGCCGTTAATGACGAGGTGGTGCTCGATGAAGTCGGGAGCGGAGTTGACGCAGCCGAGGAGTTTGACGACGCGTAGGCCGTCGAGCGTGCCGTGGGTGTTCCAGACGGAGTTGAGGATTCTGGCGGCGCAATCTTTCGCCGCTTCGTAGCCTTCCGGGGTGGTGAGTCCGGCGCCCAGCTTGCCTTTCATGCCGCTGACGTGGCCAGAGGTTGAGGTAGCCGGGCGTCTGCTTTTCGAACTTGATGCCGAGGTTCTCGGCGATTTGTTGAGGTGTCATTTGGTGCAGATTTGATTCTATCTAACGGACCCACAGCTGAACGCCGCGGCGGCTAGTGGCTTTCGCGCTGGTGACCAGGACCTCCACCAGACCGGGCGTGACGTTGGCCGGGATGGTGGCGTTGATCTGGACGGCGCCTTCGATAAGGCCGGGAGCCTGATCGGCGTAGTGGACCTGGGCGGTGCGGCCGCCGATGAGGACGTTGGCTCCGAACTCTTCCGTGAGTCCTGTGCCGTAGAACTGGACGATGGTGCCGCGCGCGGCGGGGTTGGCCTGGGTGTTGAGCGTATTGTCCTGATTGAGCGCGGCGGCGAGGCCGGTGCCGGAACCGTTTTGAGTGAAGAGGCCGGGTGTCGTGCTGGAGGTGCGAAGTTCGAAGGTGGCGAGTGTGTTTGCGCCATCGACGATCTGGACGGCGGTGGCGTCGTTCGGGAGATCGGGGACGGTGAAGTTGAGTTGGCCGGGCGCGCGGAAGAAGACGTTGGCGGGTGTGGTTCCGAAGAGGACGCGCGTGTTGGCGGTGAAGCCGGCGCCGAAGAGCGTGGCGAGCGCGCGCGGGGCGATGGTGCCGCCTAGCAGCGTGGCAGCGTTGACGAGTCCGGCGGCGCGCGTGGTGGGCGGCGACGCTTCGAGGCGGAATCGGGCGATGGGGATGTCGTGGTCGCTGGCGCGTTGGGGATCGGCGGTGAGATTGAAATCGGTGACCGGGAACGGAGCGTTGGTGTGGGCGACCTCATAGCGCGAGAGGCGGGCGTTCATTGTGGGCGAGACGAAGACATGGTCAATCTCCTGCAGTTGGCCGTCTTCGATGTAGGTGTACGCATGTTCGATGGGGAGAAGCGCGCCGAGGCGTGTGTAGCCGGTGTCGAGGAGGGGGCGCAGCATGTCGCCGTTACCGTCGTCGAAGGGATGAGCGTTGAAGTCGCCAAGGATGATCGCATTTTCGTCGCGGAGTCCGGCGGCGATTTGAGCGATGGCGTTGGCTTGGGCCTTGCGTTTCTCGCGCACGGTGGGGTCGTTCGCGTTGATGAGCGAGCGCTGGTGAACGGTGACGACGGCGATGGGCAGGCCTTGCGCGGTGGCGCGGAGGAGGAGCGGCGGGCGGTCGTGGATGTTCGGCATCGGCGATTCCGGATGCACATGATCGAGGCTTTCCGCAGCCTTCATGCGGCCGACCGGCTATTCGACCGTGTGCAGCCTGACCTGATTGTGATGAGTCACCAAATCAATTTCAGTTTCGGCAGCCTTGCTTGGGCGGCTATCAGGCGAAACATCCCCGTCATCGTCATGTACAGCTATCACGGCAGCTTGCGTTTCTTTCGGCCGCGAACGGCTGCCGATCTGTTCGATTTCATGGACCGGCCTGTCGCCGAGGAGCTTGATC
>CAYUZM010001118.1:0-2330 GCA_964449665.1 uncultured Solibacteraceae bacterium | reverse complement strand
GTACGGGGCGAACTCTTTCTCCGAACCGAATGCGATCAACCGCACGGGCGCCGGGGTTTGCGGCGTGAGCCCCAGCACCTGCGCGAAGAACTCGCGAATTAGCTCAAACCGCTTCAGCGCGTCTTTGGCGTCGCGCGGGCTCGCCGTAGTGTAGACCTCGAAGTTCGGCGTCGCGACGTGGGTCCATTTCACTTCCGCCGGAAGTACGCCGGCCAGAAGCGCCAGTGCCGCGAGTAACCGAATCATTTCACGCCCACGCGTTTCATCACCGCTTTGACCGATCCGATGATCGATTCCTCCACATCTTCAGAATAAGGCCCCGGCATCCCATAGTAGATCATGCTCGAATCGGCCTCATAGCCGCCTTCGCGTAAGATGCGCACGCTGGGAATGTAACTGAGCACGTCGTTCGAATAACCGGCGACGATCAACTTCTGCTTGGGAAATTCCTTCTTGATGCGTAAGTCGTAATCGACCACGACTTCGCCGCCCAGGGCCACCATCGTCAGAGCGTTTCCGAAGCGGATCGCCTGCACCGGATAGGGCGTGGTCCGCACGGGCGCGCCTGCGTCATAGGCTTTCAGCATCGCTTGCGCGCGGCTCACCTCATACTTGTTCGCGCTCTTCGACTCTTTCACGAAATCCTCGCGCGTGTGCGGGCGGAAATTCAACGTGATGGTCTGATAGGCCCCGCGCAGGTTGCCTTTTACTGCGGTGCCCGGCGTGGCGATGGCGGCTTTCACGCTTTCGGCGAGCGCATGGCCGTGGTCGCGCGCAAGCGGTTCGGAACTGCGCGGATTGGGGTTCTGATCGGCTCCGCACAGGATCATGTACAGGGCCGTCGCGCCCGGCATCTGGGACTCGATCTCGGCCTGCGCAAAGCCCGCATAGTCGCCGCTGTACTTGTAGTGCTCGCCCGTGAGCGTCGTGTTGTGGCAGGCATAGCCGAACAGCACGGCGAACGGCTTGCCATCGCCGCCGCTCACCACCATCACCGGTACGGAGTGATCCACCGGGCCCTGCGGATTCACGCCAATCCTCATGCCCGCCGCCGCGGCCTGCCGCCGGTTGATCGCGAATCCAGCTTTGCCTTCGTAGTAGCGGACACTGGCCGGCTTTAACTGGCCCAGGGCGCTTGCGGCCACGGAGAATAGGTTCTCTGTGAGTTCGCGCGCATAGGCGGCCACTTTGGCGTCCATCTCCGGCGCCAGGAAATACATAGCGGAGAGATTGCCATGGATGACCGGCCCGGTGTGCGTGTGCGAACTGTTGAACACGACGCGCCCGCGTTCGATGCCGTGCTCCTTGCCCAGACGCGCGGCCACGGCGTCGGTGATGCCGCGAGGCAGTCCCACCAGGTCGGTGGTGACGATCACCACGCGCGTGCCCTTCTTGTCTTCGATCGCCAGTGCCTTGGCGTAGAGATCCTGCAAGGTGCCTTCGGCGGGTTTGGTGCGGCTGGCATAGCCACTCAACCAGATCAGTTCTTTCGGCGTGATGTTGACCTTGGCCACGCCCGCGCGATAATCGGCGGCCATGGCCGCGATGGGAAGAATGAGGAGACTCAGCCAGCGTTGCATCGTTCCCACATTGTGCAACACTCGGCCCGTGCCGGGTTAGCGGTAGAAGACCGAATAAGGAATGAAGCGGTCCGATTTACCCAGCCGGTCGGGCGAGCAGAGCGCGCAGTCGGCGCGATAGGCGGAGTTGCCCGCCATGATGATTTTGGGCAGCACGGCGGCGTCGTCGGGCAGGTGATAGTGATCGAGCATGATGACCGGCCGCGATTTGGCCAGTGTGCCGCGCGCGCCTTTCAAAGCCTCGCGTTCGGCGCCCTCGATGTCCATCTTCATGTAGTCGATGTGGTCGATGCCCAGTTCCGCCAGTATCTCGTCCAGCGGGCGTACCGGCACTTTGATGGTGGAACTCCCCACTTCGCGCAGTACGAAGCTGCCTGTACCGGAGTTGGCGACGCCCTGCGAAAATTCCAGCGTCGAGCGCGAACTCCATGCCCCTTCGGGCACCACGATCACGCGCCCTTCGGCGATCTCTTTGGCAAAGTTGCGGCGGATGCACTCTACATTCACCGGATCGGGCTCCACGAGAATCACCTTGGAGGCCCCGCGCCGCAGGGCGTCGTCGTCGAACGTGCCGACGTGCGCGCCCACGTCCACCACCACGTCGCCGTTGTTCACGTTGTTGACGCCGGCATACTGGCTGATCCACTTCTGTTCGGCCAGCACGTAGGCCAACGTGCCCTTGCCGTCGCGGTCGTCGCCCGCCTTTTTGATCCAGAACGAACGCCCGCCGGTCCGCATCAGTTGGATGGG
>CAYUZM010001117.1:0-2336 GCA_964449665.1 uncultured Solibacteraceae bacterium | reverse complement strand
GCGGGGGGTGAGTTTGAACCGGTCGACGCCGGTGTACGACCTGGTGAGGGGGGCCGTGTATGCGGCGACGGACGACCAGCCGCTGGGGATTCCTTCGGATGCAGTGGTGGTGGCCGGGTCGCGCGCGGTGACGAAGGGGCCGGGGAAGGATTGGGGCGTGTCGCTGTATACGCCGGTGATTGTGAAGTATCGCGACGAGAAGACGGACGCGAAGATTCAGCTTGAGGATTTGTTGCGATAGGGGGGTAGGGTATGCGGCGGCGGAATTTTTTTTGGGCGGGTGTTGCGCGCGCGTTGTTGGGGGCGATGGCCGGGGGAGGGTGGTTGGGTGCGTTTGCGTTGTGGGGGCAGGCGGCGTCAGAGACTTCGCGGTTTGACAGGCTCGACAACATTGGCGGGCATGCGACGGTGGCCGAGGGCGGACCGCGTGTGATTGAGACGCCGTATGGGAAGGCGGTGGAGTTCGATGGGGTGGACGATGCGTTGTTCATCGAGAAGCATCCGTTGGCCGGCGCGGCGGCGTTTACGTCGGAGGTGATCTTCCGGCCGGACAGCAGCGGGAAAGCAGAGCAGCGTTTCTTTCACATGCAGGAGAACGGTTCGCAGACGCGGCTGTTGTTTGAGACGAGGCTGACGGGCGGCAACTGGTATCTGGACAGCTTCGCCAACACGCCGTCGGGATCGAAGCCGTTGATTGACAGGAATCTGGTGCATCCGCTCGACCGCTGGTATCACGTGGCGATGGTGTACGACGGGAAGATGTTCCGACACTACGTGAATGGCGTGAAGCAGGGCGAGGCGGAGGTGAAGCTCTCCGCACAAGGGTCTGGGCGCACTTCGGTGGGCGTGCGGATCAACCGCGTGGACTACTTCAAGGGCGCGGTCCGGCTAGCGCGGTTCACGCCGCGTGCGCTTGGCGTGAGCGAGTTTCTCAAGGCCGACGCGAAGTAGCGGCTTCGCATGCGGCGAGGGTGGCGCGGGCGGTGGCTTCCCATGTGAAGGCGCGAGCGCGGGCCACGGCGGGGGCCATTTCGGCGGACGACGCGACGACGCGTTCGAGGGCGGCGAGGAGCGAGGCGTCGTCTGTGGGGTTGAAGAGAACGGCGGTGTCGCCGGCGACTTCGCGCAGGGGTGGAATATCGGAGCAGGCGGTCGGAATTCCGGCGGCCATGGCTTCCAGCACGGGCATGCCGAAACCTTCAAACGTGGATGGGTAGATGAAGGCGCGGGCGCGGCTGTAGAGGGAGCGCAGGGCTTCCAGTTCGAGCCAGCCGGTGATCTCGATGGCGTTTGAGGCTCCGGTGGCGGCGATGGCGGCTTCGATGCGTTCGGTGGCGAAACCGCGAATGCCGGCGAGGACGAGGCGGAGTTCGGGGTGGCGCGCGTGAAGGGAGCCGAAGACGCGCACGAGGCGCTCCATATTCTTGTGCGGGTGGAGCGTGGAGACGCAGAGGAGGATGTTTTCAGGGGCGCGGGGGATGGTGAAGAACGAGGGATCGACGCCGTGGTGGATCACGTCGATGCGGTTCGCCGAGAGCGGGTAGTAGTGAAGCAGGTCGCGCTTGGTGTTGTGGCTGACGGCGATCAGGCGCGTGGAGGAGACGGCGGATTGGAAGAGCAACATGCGCCAGAAGGGGAGATCCCACCAGCGGAAGTGCTCGGGGTGGCGGTTGTGTTGGAGGTCGTGGAAGACGGTGACGGTGGGGCAGGGGGTGCAGAGGGGGGAGGTGAAGCCGGGGTTGAGGAGGACGTCGATGTTGTGGCGGGAGCAGGCGATGGGGAGGGTGGTTTGCTCGGCGGCGATGCGGGCGGGGCGGTTGGCGGCTTTGACGCGCAGGGGAATGGACGCGCCGGGGAGGGGGGCGGCTAGGGTTTCGTCATTCACAAACGAGACGATCTCGTGCGGGTGGGCGATTTTGGAAAACGCAACCAAAAGGTTGCGCAAATAAATTTCCGTTCCGCCGACGCCGCCGGGAATGAGATAAAGAGCGTTGACTCCGATTTTCACGTGGGGTCTATTTCATAGGGAGTCTATTGGCCGGTGATGGCGCGCATGCCGTGGAGGGCGGCCTGGTTGGTGGGGTCGAGGCGGAGGGCGCGGGTGTATTGTTCGGCCGCTTCGCGGACTTTGTCCTGCGAGAGGTAGACGTTGCCGCGGAACGCGTAAATTTGTGCAAACCGGGGGTTGCGCTTTTCCGCTTCGGCGAGGGCGGCGAGGGCCTGGTCGAGGTCCTCTGTATTGCCGTAGATGATGCCGAGGTTCATGAAGCCGACGGCGGTAGGGTGGGTCCAGGTGGCGGCTTGAAGTTTTCTCGGGGCCTCGGCGGTGCGGCCGG
>CAYUZM010001116.1:0-2338 GCA_964449665.1 uncultured Solibacteraceae bacterium | reverse complement strand
GTGTGCATTTGGGCTTCCGGCGTGGCGCGCGAGCCCGCGCGGCTGAAGGCCGGTTTGTGGGGGCGGGGGGTGGTAAGCGCGTTGTAGATATCGGCGATTTGGGGGACACGCGCGGCAAGCGGGATCTCTTCGCCCTTGAGGCCGTCCGGATATCCGGTGCCATCCCAGCGTTCGTGGTGGTTGCGAATAATCGGAAGCACAGGGGCGAGGGTTTTCATGGGCCGGCAGATGTCGACGCCCTTGGTGGTGTGGGAGCGCATGACGATCCACTCTTCTTCGGTGAGCGAGCCCTTCTTGAACAGGATGGCGTCCGGGACGCAGACTTTGCCGATGTCGTGGAGGAAGCCGCCGCGGTGGAGGGCAACCAGTTCCCAGCGGGGGAGCCCCATGGCGGAGCCGAGCATGACGCTGTAGCGGGCGAGGCGTTCGCAGTGGTCGCCGGTGTATTTGTCCCGCTTCTCGACGGCCTGGGCGAGGGCGAAGAGGATGGTTTCGGCTTCTTCCAAGGAGTCGATGGCCGCTTTGTTGCGGAGCATGGCGCGGACGCGGGTGCGGACCACGTCGGGATGCAGCGGCTTGATCAGGAATTCGTCGGCGCCGGAGGCTATGCCCGCGATTTCATTCTCGATGCCTTGCACGCTGGTGATCATTAGAATGGGCACCAGTTGGGTGCGGCGGTTGCTCTTGATGCGATGGCAGAATTCGAGGCCGCTCATCTCGGGCATCATGAGGTCGAGGATGAGCAGATCGACCTGCTCGGTTTCGAGAACGGTGAGCGCTTCGGCCGGGCGGCGGGCTTCCAGGACGCGGTAGGGGGCGGCCTTGAGCATGGCGCGCAGGAGGCGGCGGTTGATTTCGAGGTCGTCAACGATCAGGATCGTCGGCTGGCGTTCGCCGACATCGAGTTCAAAATCGAGTTCGAACGGCTTCATCTGTTTGGGCAGGTGGCCGTTGATCGTTAATGGGGGCGTGGATGGATTCGGAGTTGCCATCGCCAAATATCAGGAAGAGAGTCAACGTCTCTCACAGGGTCTATCGGCGTGGCGAGGTACAACGAATAGATATCAGAACGTACATTATTCAGGAAAAAATCAGACTCTCGGCGCACGGGAGAATTGGATACCCTCATAGGAGGGCACTCATGCGAACTGTTCTTACACTAATCGTAATTTTGACGGCACTTCCCCTGTGTGTGTTTGGCGATCCTTTGGCCAAAGGGGAGCGAGACCGGGCGATGAGCTACCTGCACGCGACGCGGAAGCAGTTTGTGGACGCGGTGCGGGGAGTGTCGGCGGAGCAGGCGAAGTGGAAGGCTGGGCCGGACCGATGGTCAGTGTCCGAAGTGGCCGAACACATTGCCGTGAGCGAGGAGTTCCTCTTCCAGATTGTGACCGGGAGGCTCGTGAAGGGGCCGGCGGCGACGGAGGAGCAGAAGGCGCTGACGAAGGGCAAGGATGAATTGATTGCGAAGGCGGTGCCGGAGCGGTCGCAGAAGTTTCAGGCGCCGGAGCCGATTGTGCCGAAGGGCAAGTTCGCCAGTCTGGACGAAACGACGAGGGAATTCCTTGCCTCGCGCGACCGGACGATTCGCTTCATCGAGAAGACAGATCTCAGCTTGCGCGATTACGTGTCGCCGCACCCGGCGATGAAGGAATTGGACGCCTACCAGTGGATTCTGCTGCTGGCGGCGCATACTGAACGGCACCTGAAACAGTTGCAGGAAGTGAAAGATAGCCCGGGCTACCCAGCACGCTGAAGCGGGCTGGACCGTTATTGGGACGCGCCAGCGTCACGGGAGCCGATGGCTTCCAGAATTTTACCGACATAGTTTTGGGTCTCGCGAAATGGCGGGACGCCGCCGTAGTCTTCCACGCGCCCCGAGCCGGCATTGTAGGCGGCCAGGGCGAGGCGGGTGTCGCCACGATAGCGTTCCAGCAGAGTAGACAGCAGTTGCGCTCCGGCGAAGATGTTCGACTCCGGATCGAAGGGATCGGCGACACCGAGCGAGGCGGCGGTGCCGGGCATGAGTTGCATGAGTCCGATGGCGCCTTTGTTGGAGACGGCGCACGGGTAGAAGGCGGATTCGCGGCGGGCGACTTCGCGGATCAGCCCAACGTCGATTCCCTGTTTGGCGGCGGCGCGTTGAAAGAGGGTTTCGCGATCGGCTTGGGGTACGGGATCGCAATCGGGACGCCAGCCGGCGCTGGTGGCGGCCGGGCCGGGATTGGACGGCTCGACGGGCGCGGTCCATTGCATGGACGGCCAGGGCACGGTGAACCAGCCCGGTTCGGCCGGTTGGGCGGAGCGTACCTGCTTGCGCACCGACTCCTTCTGTTTG
>CAYUZM010001115.1:0-2338 GCA_964449665.1 uncultured Solibacteraceae bacterium | reverse complement strand
GGCAACTCCCTCGACTTCAGCTTCTCCGGTATGAAGACCGCCGTCCTCCGCTGGTTCGAATCACGCGGCATGGAAACCGAAGTCGCCGCCCGCCGCGACCTATTCAAACACACATCCCGCCCCTCTACCGCCGACTGGCTCGCCGTCACTCCCCAGCCCACCCTCGATCTCCTCGCGAGCTTCCAATCCGCCGTCATCCGCGAGCTCACCCGCCGTGCCGCCGAAGCCGTCGAAATTTCCAACGCGCGCGCGCTAATTGTCTCCGGAGGCGTGGCTTCCAATCGCGGCCTCCGCAACGCCGCCAACCAACACGCCATCGGCTGTCCCGTCTACTTCCCCACGCCCGCCCTCTCCACCGACAACGCCGCCATGATTGCCGCCGCCGCCTTCCCCAAATTCACTCGCCAAGAATTCGCTCCCCTCGACCTCCGCGCCAAAGCCGGCCTCACGCTCGCTTGAATTCATCGGCGTGAATCGGCGGCCCAAAATCAAAAAGCCTTCACGCCAAGGCCCGAAGACCAAGACGTGAAGGCAATCTGTGTGAATCTGTGTTGATCTGTGGCTGCTTGTCAGAAGTACAAATGCAGATTCAGCTTGATGAACCGCGGCAGGTTCCCCTGCACAAAATTCATCCTGCCAAAGTTCGCATTCGTGACATCATTCCCGCCGCCAATCAGACCTGTGTACCAAGGCCGGTTGAAGGCGTTCACCATCTCAAACCGGAACTGCGCCCGGATTTGTTCGTGAATCGGGAAATTCTTCGAAGCCGAAATATCCCAATTCTGATACCCCGGCACGCGCACGTCGCTAAACAACGTCGGGAAGTTCCGCAGCGCATAGGTCGTCTCCGCGCGGGGTACCAAACGCCCCGTCGACGGATTGATCCACTTGCTCGTATCGAACCACTTATCCAGCGTCTGCTCGCCGCCGCTCAGCTTCGCGCTGCCCGCTGTTGCCTGCAGCGCGTTCGGGTAGGCCAGCGCCCAGCCGCTCTGATAGGTGATATTCCAGTTCAGCGTCCAGCCGCCCACAACGTAGTCCGCCGCGCGATGCATGTTCCCGCCAATCGGCCGCCCCTTGCCGAACGGAAGATCGAACACACCCGCAATCGTGAACTTCTGCGGGATATCGATCTGGTCCGCCGAGCGCTTCTCGAGCACGCTCGAATCGATGTTGTTCAGGTTGAAGTCCTGTTGGTTCAACAGCGTCACTTTCTCAAGCGTCTTGCCAACGCCGTAGCTCGCCAGGAACGTTAATCCATAGCCCATGCGCTTGCTTACCTTGGCCTGGAAGCCGTCATACCGCTGGCTGCCGATCGGCGTGTTCGCCACCGTCACCTGCGAGTACTGCGGAAACGGATACAGCAGGTTCTGCCGCGGAATCGTCGCGCCATTCAGACCGGCGTTGTTCGGAATCAGTCCCGCCATCGGATTGGCAATGCGCGCACTGTAATAGGCCGTATCGATTTGGCCATTCGCGGCAAGACGTCCCAGTTCGTTCACTGGTAGCACGTTCAGGTTCGCCGAAATCGGCAGCCGCCGCGTCTGGTTGCCCACGTACGCCACCTCGGCCACCATGTTGCCCGGTAACTCGCGCTCGATGTCGAACGAGTATTGGTGCGAATACGGCAGCGGCCGGTTCAGGTAGTTCACCGTCACGCTCTCGCCGAGGAAGCTTGAAGCGCCCTGCGAACTGCCGATCGCCGAAAGCAACTGCCCGCCCGGCTGGTTGGCGAACGCGTTCGTCAGATTTACCGCCGGGGTCAGGTTGCCGTCCGTGCTCACAATCGCGTTCGTGCGGCGGCTGAATCCCTGCGCCGCGCCAATCTCGTTCTGTCCCAGGTAGTACAGTCCGTAGCCGCCACGCACCACCCACTTCGCGCCAATACGGTACGCCGCGCCAATGCGCGGTTGAAAGTTGTTGCGGTCCGGATCGAACGCGCCGCGAGGCTGTCCGCCCACGCCCGCAAACTGCACCGCGCCCTTCAGGTTCAGCCCTTGTGCCTGTTGCGCAATCGGGCTCGCAACGTTGAAGTCCATTCCGCGCAGCGCACGGTCGTAACGTTCCACAACGGGAGTCTCATAGTCCCAACGCAGTCCCAGATTCAGCGTCAACCGCTGCGTCACCTTGAAGTCGTCCTGGAAGAACATCGCCCAATAGTGGTTCTGCTGGGCCGGATCGATATTGCGATCCACCCAGCCCGAATCGGGATATCCCAGCAGGAACGACGCAATCTCGTTGCCCGATACGGCGTCCGCCTGTAGCGCCCGCGCCTGTGTCCACCCGCGGCGGAACAAGTAGTTTCCCGAAGCCGTCCCCGGGTTGTTCGAGTTGTCAT
>CAYUZM010001114.1:0-2363 GCA_964449665.1 uncultured Solibacteraceae bacterium | reverse complement strand
CTATCACGCGATGTACTTCAAGGTGCAGCGCCGCTTCTCGATGGGTCTCACCGCCCTCGCTACCTACACGCGCTCGCAGAATATGGACCAAGCCTACGGCGCAGCCGGAGGCAACGATTTCGCCGCCACGGCGGGCGGTCCGCAAAACGCCTACAACCCCGGCGCAGAGTACGGACTCTCCTCGTCCCACACTCCCCACCGCCGCTCCTTCGCCGGCACCTACGAACTTCCCTTCGGCAAGGGCAAACAGTTCGGCTCCTCGATGCACCCGGTACTCAACGCCGCGTTTGGTGGATGGCAACTCAGCGGCATCTACTCCTACCGCTCCGGCGAGTTCATCCGCTTCGGCGCCGCTGAAGTCACCGGCGATCCTTCCATCGACAATCCCGGCCCCGGCAAGTGGTTCAATACCGATGCGTTCCAGGTGTTGCCCGCCTTCACCCCGCGCACGAATCCGTATCAGTATCCAGGAATTACGGGTCCGATTTTCTGGAATACCGACGCGACTGTTTCCAAGAACTTCCCGATTAAGGAGCGCTACCGCCTCGAATTCCGGTTCGAGGCCTACAACCTCACGAACTCGCTCATGTGGGGTCCTCCGAACGTCGCCGTCGGAAACGCGCTATTCGGCCGTTCCACCACGCAGGCCACCACCAACCGCGGCCGCGAGATGCAGTACACGCTGCGGCTTCATTTCTAGCCGCCGCTCATCCGTCCGAACAGTTCCGCCGCCACACCCACCGCGCGTTCCGCCGACGCGCGGTCGGGCTGTTCGTTCGCATCGTTGTAGCCGTCCATCTCGCCGCTCCCGCCGTCCTGTACCACAATTCCGTCGCGCCGCCCCAGGATGTACACGCCCCGGTAGAACACCCCATAGTTCACCTCGGGCTGCGGAATCAGCCACGCGATCTGCCCTCGCACGGGAACCACCGATTCGTCCTTCCACAGCGCCCTTGCTCCATACCCCGTCGCATTGATGATCACCTTCTGCGGCAGCCGGCTTAACTCGGAAGGCGACTGAAAATCGGCGTATTCAATCCGCCCGCCCTCGGTGAAAAAGTCGTGCGTCAACTGCCGCGCATATCCGGCAATGTTGAACGTGAGGCTCGATCCCCGCCGCACGTTCCGCGAAGGAAACGGATGCGTGCCCGGTGCCAGCGGCTCAAAGCGCGGATTGATATCGGCGATCCGCGAGAGATAGTGCGCGAAGTCCAACTCCTCGCCGCGCGGTGCCTCTGCTGGCCGCGTCCCCGCCGGCCGCTGCCCGCCCGCCGGTCTCTGGCCACCCTCGTCGTCGAACACAATATAGCGATCCGTCCACTCCACCGGATTGCCCGGCATGCCCAAATAGCTCCCATAAATCTGGAACGACTTGCGGCACATCCGTTCCCAGAGCGCCGGAAAATCCGCCCCGGCCACGCTGTTCAAGGCGATCCGCGAATCCGGCGTCCACGAACCCGTCGCCCGCGCCGACCGCGCCTCATGCGGACGCTCCTTCGCATAGATGGTCACTTTCGCTCCCGCCTGCTGCGCCAGAATCGCCGACGTCAACCCCAACGCGCCGCAGCCGATCACGGCCACCCGGCCCGTAGTTAGTCACCACGGTCTTGGCGCCCCCGCGCTCCACATCGAGCCTCGGCCCGGCCGCGCGAAACGGCCGCACGCAAACCGTGATGCGGAACATGCGGTCCACCCGCGCCCGCACCAGCGGAAGGTGCAGCACGGCGGCAGGCTTCGGTGGCGCGGGCACAGCGGCCACCGGTGCGGTTCGGTTCGCGCAGCCGCCCAATGCCACCACGCCGCCGCCGAGAAAATATCTACGATTCATGACGCTCCTTGCCGAACGGGGTTCTGACTTGTGTTTCGGCCCTGCTTCGCGCCGCTGAGTCGGTTACCGACGTAGTATCCCGCCAATGTAGCAAACGCTGATCCAATCCCCCGCGCCGCCGCGCGTCCTGTTATAGACCATGTCCGCCATCACGCACCCCACGCCCGCCGCCGCCCGCATCAAACAGGTCCTTGACCGCAACGCCCAGGCCCTTGAACTGCGCCCCGGCCTTGGCCGGCACACCGCCGTAACCAAGGTGCGCTTGGGCGAAAATCTCGCCTGCGAAGTGGAAGAGGGCGATTGGAAGCTGAACGCCGGCATGTCGCTCAAATCGGGCGGCCTCGGCACGGCGCCCAACCCCGGCATCTACGGGCGCGCCTCGCTCGGAAGCTGCCTCGCCATTGGCTACGCGATGTGGGCCGCGCGCATGGAGGTGCCCATCCGGTCGCTCGAAGTCCAAAACCCGGCCGACATGGGCTCCCGCCCCGCGTACGGCATTCCCGGCGCGCAGCCACGCCAATAACTGGCTCGCCGC
>CAYUZM010001113.1:0-2368 GCA_964449665.1 uncultured Solibacteraceae bacterium | reverse complement strand
ACGCCATGTCTTCGAAGGCGCCATCCGCAACTACCCCAGCCCCAACGTCGAAAAGGACAATGTGAACTACCTGGCGGGCATCCGCGAGATCGGCGTCCGCAGCGAATACACAGACGGCCGCGACATGCCGCGCCTGCTCATCCGCTCGGTCGAATTCGAAGGGCCGTTCTACGAATCGTGGCCGCCCACCCCGCACCGCAACATTTTCATCGCATCTGAGAAACAGGGCGAGACGCCCGCCTACGCGCGGCAGGTCATTCGCCGCTTCGCCACACGCGCCTACCGCCGTCCCATCACAGCCACTGAAGAGTCGTCGCTGATGGCGGTCTTCGACAAATCGTTCGCCGCAAACCGCAAATTCCAAGAGAGCGTGAAGGACGCGCTGCAGGTGGTGCTCACTTCTCCGCAGTTCCTCTTTCTTGTCGAAACCAGCGCCACGCCGAAGCCCGAGCCTCTCGACGCCTACGAACTCGCATCGAAGCTCTCCTACTTCCTGTGGAACGGCCCGCCGGACCGCACCACACTACAACTCGCCGCCATCGGCACGCTGCGCCGGCAACTCGACGCCGAAGTCGATCGCCTGATCGCTAACCCGAAGTTCTCGCGCTTCGTGCACGAGTTCGCTTCGCAGTGGCTCAGCCTGGACAAATTCAACGTGCTGGAACCGGACCGCAAACAGTTCCCCGACCTCACGCGCGACATCCGCGCGCAGTTGCGCCAGGAGCCCGTGCAGTTCGTGCAGCACTTGATTCGCAACAACCTGCCCGTGCGGAATCTGGTCAGCTCCGATTTCATGATCGCCAACGAGGTCGTCGCCCACTACTACGGACTGGCGTCGAAGACCGAGAGTGGATTTCAATTCGTGCCCATCGCGCACGGCCGTGGCGAACTGGGTGGCGTGCTCACGCAGGCCTCCATCCTCGCCGGTCTCTCCGACGGCCGCGAATCGAATCCCGTCAAACGCGGTGCATGGCTTGCCCGCCGCATCGTGGCCGAACCGCCCGCCGATCCGCCGCCGAACGTCCCCGCGCTGCAGGAAGACACCGCGGGCCTCACCTTGCGCCAGCGCCTGGAACAGCACCGCAATAACGGCGCGTGCCGCCAGTGCCATCTAAAAATCGATCCATGGGGCGTCGCACTCGAAGAGTTCGACGCCGGAGGCAGGCTCAAAAAAACGGCGGCCGACGCGCACTCGAAGCTGCCCGATCAAACCGAAGTCGCCGGCGCCAACGATCTGAAACGTTACCTCGCCGAGGACCGGATTGACCAGGTCGCCTTCAGCGTCCTCAAGCACCTGGCCACCTATGCCAACGGGCGCAGCCTGACATACAATGAACTCAACTACTTGAAGCAAGACGGTCTGAAGCTAAAGGCTGGCGGCTACCGGATGAAAGACATGGTCCGGTTCGTCGTCAGCAGTCCTTTATTCGTCGAAAAGTAGCCACTGATTTGTGAGCGGAGACAGCCAATGAGCACATCGCAAAAGATCGATCGCCGGGCGTTCCTGAAGGGCGTGGGCGGCGCCGCGCTGGCCCTGCCCGTGCTCGACGCCATGGGCGCCGAAATCACCTCGGACGTGCCGCGCCGTTTTTGCGCCATCTACACCGCCAACGGCATGTCGCTGCCGAAGGCCGAGCACGGCATCGGCGAATGGAGCTGGTTCCCCACCGCCACGCAAAACGGCGAATTTGTTTTCGGCAAGTCCACCGAACCGCTCGCCCCGTTCCGCAAACAGCTCAGCTTCATGGGCGGGCTGCACCACCCCAGCGGCCCCAAGGCCGACCCGCACACCTGCTCGGACATGTGGCTCACCGCCGCGCCGCTGCACAATCCCAAACCAGGCACGTACAACACCGCCGGGCTCGACCAGGTGATTGCACTCCACACAAAGCAATACTGCCGCCAGCCATCGCTCATTCTCTCAATCGACGCCGGGACGGGGTTTCTTTCACGCACGGGCACGATCTCCTACAGCCTCGAAGGCCGCCCGATTCCCGCCGAAAACAATCCGCGCCGCATCTTCGACCGGCTCTTCCGCGGAGACCGCACCTCGCTTGCCTCCGAACACGAGAAGCTCCAGCGCCGCATCAAACTGGTCGACGCCGTCGTCGACAGCGCGCGCTCCCTCGACCGCCAACTTGGCAAGTCGGACCGCGAGCGCATGGACCAGTACCTCACCTCGCTCAACGAAGTCGAGTCGCGGCTCATCGCCTCCGAGAAGTGGATCGACATTCCGCTCAAGAAACAGGACTACTCGCACCTGAATCTCGACGCGACCTCCGAAGGCGAGCCCGCCGAATACTACCGCAACATGTTCCACCTGATCCCGCCCCCCTTCGACGCCGACATTACGCGCCAGGTCCCCTTC